>JAFMDF010000285.1 GCA_017857395.1 Bacteroidota bacterium
GAAAGAAATTGAAGAATATTAACTGCCGCTAACTTCTTGCGCAAACCACTAGCGGGAAAGACTTGGGACAGGTCGAAGTGGAAATTATAGAGTAATTTATCTAAAAAAAGACATTTATAGAAATAAGTAAAGGTCTAAAAACAAAAAGAATGAAGCTTCTTTTGACAAAAAATTATCACCTCATTTTAGGAGTTGTTTTTCTGTTTTTAAGTTTGCAAATCCAATTATTTGCTCAAATTTTAGCTATAACGGCTCCACCAAATGTTATCTTGATTGTAGTTGATGATTTGGGCTGGAAAGACGTAAGTTACCATGGAAGTGAAATTCAAACACCAACTATAGACAAATTAGCAACGGAAGGTGTTGAGTTGAATCGTTTTTATGTCCATCCAGCTTGTTCTCCGACCCGTAGTTCTTTAATGACAGGGAAAGCTGCCTTACGCTTAGGTTTTTTAAATCCATTGGGCAAAAATAATGTAAAAGGCTTGCCGCTTTCTGAAAAAATAATGCCCCAATATTTTAAAGAAAAAGGCTATACGACTAATTTAATCGGCAAATGGCATTTAGGCAGATATAAAAAAGAATATTGGCCCAACAACCGAGGATTTGACCATTTTTATGGCTATTTGACTGGTGGAATTGGGCATTACAATCACTTGCATGGGGGTGGCTTAGATTGGCAACGCAATGGGAAAACGATAAGAGAAGAAGGTTATTCCACTCATTTATTAACAAATGAAACCATCAAAATTATTCAGCAAAAAAAATCAGATAAACCCCTATTTATTGAATTATGTTATGCTGCTCCTCACTTGCCAAATGAAGCCCCTGAAACTGCCATTGCCCCCTATCAACATTTGGGTAATAAAAATAGGCAAATCCATGCCGCTATGGTATCAGAAATTGATAAAGGCATCCAAAAAATATACCAAACCCTAGAACAAGAAGGTCTATTAGATAACACCATCATCTGGTTTATGAGTGATAATGGTGGTTTGAATTTTGAAGGTTCGCCTAAAGAAATCAGAGAGCCTATTAAAAAAATGACAGAAATTTGGGGACGACCATTGCCTATTGCGATCTTAGATTTTTTTAGAGATAATTTTGAAAGTGGGGCATCGGATAATAGCCCTTTTAGAGGCGGAAAAATGACGGTTTATGAAGGAGGAGTTCGAGTGCCTTCTTTTATCTATGCCCCAAAATTCTTACCTACCCAAAAAAATAACCATCAAATCACTGTCAATGATGTATTGCCAACACTTGCTACGGCAATTGATTGTTCTACTTTTAATACGACTAATGTTGATGGCAGGAGTCAATGGAGGGCGCTAAAAAAACAAAGCAAGCCAATTAGTTCTCCTTTTATTGTCCATGCTCAATTTGGAGAAGCTTATTATAAGAACCAATGGAAACTACGTCTTTCTTCTAGTGGGGAAGCCGAATTATATCAAATTGAAAAAGACCCTACAGAAATAAATAATGTAGCTACTCAAAACCCAGAAGTAGTAACTGCTTTAATCGAAGAACTCCAAGCTTTCCCTCGTGGAGCAGTCGTCAATGACCCTTTATGGAAAGTCGCTATAGACCCTGATATTTTTGGAGGAGCAGGAGAAAATCGGTCTCCTTATGCTGGATTGGAAGGGGCTATTAGAGGACCATTGCATCCTATTTATTATATTGTTCCCCTAATGCTTTTGGCTATAATTGGTTTAGCATGGAGGCGAAAAAAGCGAAGGACTAAAAAAGTCTTGTTCCAGAAAAAGTAGGTGGATTAAAAACAAGGCAAACGTTGTTGCAAAAACGACTAAATTATCAAACTCCTCAATATCAAAAACTTTATTAATACTTCTTGTACTACAGAAAATATCCATGTTACTATTCATCCGTGATAAAAAAAACGTGGGGGAATCGAATACAAACCGCCTAATTTATTTTCATCTGCTACCAATCTTATCAATTTTATCCTTCCAAATTAAAAATTTTCCGACAAATACCCTACATTCACTTCGTATTATTTCAATCACTAACCATCCAACTATGAACAAGCAAACTTCCTTGTTGCCTATTTTAATTATTTTCTTTCTAATTATCAATTTTACAGAAACTGGATTTTCTCAAAGTAAATCCAAATCAGTGGTCAGCGAAGAATTCTACGATCAACTCAAATGGCGTAATATAGGACCCAACAGAGGTGGTCGTTCTTTAGGCGCAAGCGGCAGCCCAGGGCGACCCAATGAATATTACTTTGGCGCAACAGGAGGCGGTCTTTGGAAAACAACGGATGGTGGCCAAGAATGGTTTCCTGTAACTGATGGGCAAGTGACTAGTTCTTCTGTTGGCGCAGTGGCAGTAGCAGAAACCAATCCTGATGTAGTCTATATTGGAATGGGTGAAACCCAATTACGAGGAAGTATCACGCAAGGAGATGGCGTATATAAAACCAAAGACGGTGGCAAAACATGGCGACATTTAGGCTTAAAAGAAACGCAGGCTATTTCCAGAGTTCGAGTGCATCCGACCAATCCAGACATTGTATACGTAGCTGCTTTAGGCCATCCGTATGGAGAGAATGAAGAAAGAGGCGTTTTTAGAAGTACAGATGGAGGAAATAATTGGAAAAAGGTATTATATGTCAGTGATAAAGCAGGTGGGGCGGATTTAATTATTGACCGAAAAGACCCTAAAATTATTTATGCCACCACTTGGCAAGTGTATCGAAAAGCATGGAAAATGTGGGGAGGAGGCCCTGATTGTAAACTATTTAAATCCTTAGATGGTGGAGATACTTGGATAGAATTGCAAGCAAATCCTGGTATGCCCGAAGGTCCGATTGGTAAAATAGGGATTACTGTTTCCCCTGTAGATAATAATCGCTTATGGGCAGTCGTGGAAGCGAATGAAGGTGGTATTTTTCGCTCAGATGATGGCGGCTGGACTTGGGAACGCATTAATAAAGAAAGAAAATTAAGACAACGAGCTTTTTATTATTCTCGTTTAGTAGCGGATCCTTGGGATAAAGAAACGGTTTATGGCTTGAATGTAGGCTTTTATAAATCAACCGATGGTGGGGAAAATTTTGATAGAATTGGCACGCCACATGGTGACCACCACGACCTTTGGATTGACCCGAATGACCCAGAACGAATGATTTTGTCAACTGATGGAGGCGGAACGGTTTCTATTAATGGCGGTAAAACTTGGACGGAACAAGATTATTGTACCACGCAATTTTATCACGTAATGGCTACCAGCGATGTACCGTATCATGTAGCAGGGGCACAACAGGATAATAGTACTTTAGCCATGCCAAGTGATGGTTGGGGACACAAACAAGCAAGAGGCCCTAATCACGGTTGGTATTATGCGGTTGGTGGTGGAGAAAGTGGTTGGATTAGTCAACATCCAACCAATCCAGATTTATTTTATGCAGGTAGTCAAGGCGCTTTATTGACCCGATACGACCGAAGTAATGGACAAAGGCGAGACATCCAAGTATACCCACGATTTTTCTCAGGCGAACCAGCAAGTGCCTTACCTGAAAGATGGCAATGGACTTTTCCAATTATGTTTTCGCCGCTTGACCCGAATATTATGTACACCTGTTCGCAGCATGTTTGGAAAACCACGAATGATGGACAAAGTTGGGAAAAAATCAGCCCCGATTTAACTTATGCGGACCCTGAAACATTGGGTAAAACAGGTGGTATTTTAACGATGGATATGAATGGGCCAGAAATCTATGCAACGGTTTTTGCTTTAGCGCCTTCTAGCCATGATGTGAATACGATTTGGGCAGGTTCGGATGATGGGAAAATTCACATTACCAGAAATGGCGGTAAAAAATGGGAGGATATTACCCCTAAAAACTTACCTAAATTTTCAAGAGTCAGTATTATCGAAGAATCCACGCATCAACCTGGGGTTTTATATGTAGCAGCCAATCGCTACCAAGTAGACGACCGCCAGCCTTATGTGTATCGCACCACGGATTATGGTAAAACGTGGACGAAAATTATTAATGGTATTGCAGATGGACATTTTGCTCGTGCAGTTCGAGAAGATCCCGTTAGAAAAGGCATGTTATTTTTAGCGACAGAACATGGCGTTTATGTCTCTTTTAACAATGGGGATTTATGGCAGTCTTTGCAATTAAATTTACCAGACACCCCTATTAGAGATTTAGTCGTAAAAGATAATGATGTGGTCTTAGGGTCTCATGGTCGAGGATTTTGGATTTTAGACGAAATTGGCCCGCTACGTCAATTAACGCCTGCTTTAGCCAAACAAGAACAAATCCTTTTTCAGCCAACAGATGCCATTCGAGGATTGGGCAATTTGGTCGTGCCTTATTATTTAAAAGAACAAGCGGATTCGGTAGTTGTTGAAATTTTGGATGGCTCAGGTAAAGTAGTGGATACGTTTACAGGAAAAGAACCTAAATATAAAGTAGACCCAAATATTCCTTGGTGGAGGAGAGGTGGTTCTAGTAAACCAACTACGGCAGCAGGCATGAATAAATTCACTTGGGATTTGCGCTATAAAGGAGCAACTACTTTTGATGGCATGATTATTTGGAGTGCTCGTCCTGCCCGTGGCCCAAAAGCACCTTTGGGGGAGTATCAAGTCAAATTAACGGCTGGCGAGTATACTAAAACTTGGCCGTTCAAAATTTTAATGGATCCCAATTTAAAAGGTATTACCAAAGCGGATTTGCAAGAACAATTTGAGTTGGCTACGAAAATTGTCGAGAAAACTTCTTTGGCGAATCAAACGGTGATTGATATCCGAAAAATGCGAGAAGACTTGCAAGCTAAGGTTAAGAAAAACAGCTTAACGGAAAGTGCGGTGACTTCCGTTATTGAACGAATGACTACTATTGAAGAAGATTTATACCAAGTCAAAAATCAAAGTGCGCAAGATCCACTGAATTTTCCAATCAAATTAAATAACCGATTAGCCTCTTTAAGAAGAAGTTTAGAAAATGGAGATGCTCGACCAACGGATGGCGCTTATCAAGTATTTAAAGAATTATCGGCAGAATTAGATGGGCATTTGAAGGCTTGGGAAGGGGTGAAGACCGCAGTTTCGCAACTTAAATAACGATTTTAATGAGCGTAAGGCTTTAGGTTATTGAAAATTCAGCCTTACGCTCATTTAAATAATCGGACAAATTTAAGTTAACAACTTTATGGTAGCATATTGACTCTTATTATACGCTTTAAATTTTTAGGAATTGTATACATTTTACCGTAAAAATTTAAGCTATACTCGTCAAAAGAACTCCGTGTTCTCTGTCACTCTGTGGTGAAAAATTAAGTTATTATTGTCAGGCTACTTAATAGGGTAGTGTCTCAAATCCGTTGATTTCTATTTTCACGCAGCGGCTACAGAATCCGCAGAGAAGTGAAATGTGAAATTTTTTCTCTGCGTACTTTGCGACCTCTGCGTGCAATATCAACGCATAGAGAAGTTTAGAGAAGCACCATTGCCAATCCAAATAAATATTTAGCTGACAATGGTACGAACTCCTAGCATATTTAGAAATTGAATAGTCATTATAACCTAAAAGAAAGCCCGACACCAGACCCAAAGACATTCAAATTAGTTGTCGTCGTATTGATATAAGCTTCCCCGTTAAGCATTCCTTTTGCTTCAACTTTATAAGGACCACGCATAAAATTAGCATACAGGGTAAAAGCAGCAATGTCTCCTAATTTTAATTTTACATTCGCACCAGCGCCATACATTACGGTCGGTTTGACTCGACCAATCATTGGGGCATCCTCTACCATTGTAGTTATTTCTAACGAGGGATTCATAAAATAATAGGCTCTTGGTGAAAAAGAAAAACCAAGCGTATTATCATATTTGCCTACAGAAAAGCCTAAATAAGGACTAATAAAAGGCGTGAAGTCTTCGGATTCTGAAAGTTGGACAATATTCACACCTGTTTCTATCCCAATTCCATTATTGCCGATTAAAGAATACTGTGCTTCTACATTAATACCATTCGATAAGTCTGCTACATTTTGTGCTTTAAAAAAGGCAATGCCTCCTTTAATATCAATCATGCTTCTAAACAAAGGATTCGGATTCGCTTTATGCGATTGAAACTCATTGCGTAATTTGACCACTTTTCGGCGCGCAGAATCTGATTCTATTGTTGCTGTGGCTAATTCTTCTTTGGTTAATACCAATTCTTCTTGAATCGCTATTTTTGCTTGTTCTGCTGCTAATAATTGCTGTTCCTTTTGGGCTAATTCTTCTTTCGTTAACGTCAAATCTTGATTTGCTTTTTGTAATTCCTGGTTTTGAGTAGCCAGATTGGACGCTATTTCTGCTTGTTGCTCTTCTTCAATAAAGGTTTCGCTTAAATTCAGTTGATTAATATCTAAAAAACTATTTGTCGCCGCTTCGTAAGCGACTGCTAATTCTGCTAATCTATCGACGGGAAATAAGCCTGTTTCTGCTTCCGTTAATGCATTTAACCAATCAATGTCTGTTTCGGGATAGGCGCCAATTCTATCTTTTAACCAACCTGCTAAGATTAATACGGTAGCTTCTGCATTATGTCGAGGCCTATCAAATAGCATCAGTCCATCTTGTTGGTCGGTATAGACAAATTTGCCTACTCTAGCATATTTAGAGGTCGCAGCAATTTTAGCGAAATTATAACCTGACACAGCAGTATTTGCACCAGCTTGTGAAGAAATAATAGCCGCAACAATACCAAAAGGAATATTCTTTTTAGCGGCTTTAGCTTCAATTTTTGTTCGATATTTTTCAATAAATGCACTATGGTCTTCTTTCGAAGCTATGGCATCAGAAAAAGCAAATTCTTGCGCATTGCATACGGCAATACTTAGCGTCCATACAATTAGGGGAAAAAAAATATTTTTCATGGTTTGTTCTAGTTTTTAAGTAAGTGATTAGTAATGGTTAAGAGAATAGTTGTCAACTAAATAATGCTTTCGCAAAGGGCAATAAGTAAGTGTTTATTTTGGTACAGCAGACCAAAATTTTAAAATTAACTTCCCTAAACTTGCTATAAGCTTAGGAGATTTTGCCGTAATGTGGTTAAATGCGGCCGAATAAATAGCCCTTAACAGAATAATTAGTTGAGTTGACTTTTGTCTATATAAAAGTGTTTGTTAGTCAATGAGAGATAAAATCAAAATGGATTGGAGAGTTGCAATGTATTTGTAAAGATAAAAGCAGTTTAAAATAAGTACTATTTACTAAAAATAGATTTTCTTATTTTTAAATACAGTACAAAGATGTAAGAGAATTTTATTTATTACAATAATAAAATATGTTATTTCTTTTTATGTCAGGAATTTAGCAATTGCTAGCGGATACTTTATGAGTGAAGAAAATTAGTTTTTCTATTTCTGTTTTCTATTTTAACTCGTGTATAATGCTATAGAGAATCAGATAAAAAAATGATATTACAAAAATTACCATCATATCTAATATCCGTGTCCCTTAATTAATCCGTGGTATAAATCACTACCACGGATTAATTAAGGGACACGGATATTTATCGTTTTTTATCTGACGACCTATACTTAATCAAGCAAAAAAAACTTGAATCATTATACAAATTTTCTGATTGTAATGGATTGCGCTGATTCGTAAAATTAACCCCTTTAGGGGTTTTATGTCGGTAGAAAATTGGGGTTTAGCCTTATTTTACCTTGCCTTTAGATACGGAATGTGATACATAATGTACCTAAAGGCACATTTTTGATTAGGAATCCAGCATTTTGTCCCGCTGGGACAGCTTTACCGAAAAATGTTATAATCAGCAAAAATTAATAATTCATTCATTACGCAAAGCCCGAATAGGATTAGCCAATGCAGCTTTCAAAGACTGAAAACCCGAAGTAGTCCAAGCCATTAGCAGGGCTAATAAACCTGCGAGTGCAAAGGGCGGCCAACCAATAGTCGTCCGATAAGTAAACCCTTGTAACCAGTCATCTAAAAAGTAATAGCCTAGTGGCGCAGCAATGATAAAACCAATGAGGACTAAAATGGAGAATTCTTTAGTCAATAAATAAACCAAATTTTGAGTGGATGCACCATAAACTTTACGAATACCAATTTCTTTTTGCCGACGTTCTGCCATGAAAGCGGATAAACCTAAAATGCCTAAACCTGCAATAAAAACGGCTAAAATGGCAAAGAAGGTAAAGATATTAAAGAAGCGTTCTTCTGTTCGATACATTTGGTCAATACGATCATCCAAAAAACTATAGCTATACAATTCAGGCGATTCAAATTGTATCCATTTTTCTTTGATGTCCGCCATTGTCGCAGCAAGATTCTTATCAGCAACCCGAACAGTCATCCAGCTAATCCAATTTTTGGATATAAAATAAACGGCAGGCGTCACTTCATTATAGAGCGATTCGTGATTATAATCTTTGATGACGCCTATTATTTTTCCTCGACGAGGGACAAAACCACCATCTTTAAATTCACTCGTTTCAAACCATTTACCAATCGGGTCATCATTCCAGCCAATTAATTTTACGGCTGCTTCATTAAGGATAAAAGCAGTGGAGTCATCACTGACAAAATCCCGAGAAAAATTTCGACCTGCTTTGAATTCAACTTCTAATGTTTTTAAGAAATCATGGTCATTGGTCACTACCTTAACACTATTTCGCACATTAGGGTCGGGTGTATAAGCTTCTGCTTTAAAACCTAGATTACTACTCAAACTACCCGTTAATTGTTTATTAGAAGCGCCAATACTCAAAATATTAGGATTATTCAATAACTGATTTTTATAAGACTGATATTGTGCTTGGTCGGGTATTGGAAGAATGAGTAAATTTTCTTTATTTAAGCCCAAATCTTTATGTCGCATAAAATTCCATTGTTGATAAACGACGACCGTTGAAAAAATGAGCAAAATGGAAATAGCAAATTGAAAGACTACCAAACTCCTTCGTAAGCGACCACTATTATTCCCAAAATGCGCTCTAAACACTTGAATAGGCGCAAAGGAAGAGAGGTATAATGCGGGATAACTACCTGCAATAAGACCAACCAATAACGTAATCCCTAAAAAATAAGCGAAGATACTCGGATTATTAAGTGGGTTAATACTTAGACTTTTTTCGACAAAAGTATTAAAAGGGGTTATAGACAGCGCAGCTATCCCAAAAGCTAAAATCAAAGCTATAAAAGCAACTAATACAGATTCGCTTAAAAATTGCCAAATCAAGGTGGAGCGTTCTGCGCCCAAAGTTTTACGTACCCCAATTTCCAAAGCACGCTTAACCGACCGAGCTGTTGCCAAATTCATATAATTAATACTGGCAATCAGTAAAATGAAAAGGGCAATGGCAGCGGAAATATAAACATACCGAATATCACTATTAGCTTGAATTTCTGACCTGTAGTTGGAACGCAAATGTATATCCGTCATTTTCTGTAACTCTATGCCTACTTGTTTCGCTCTGTCTTCTCCAAGATTTTTCTTAACAAAATCAGGTAATTTAGCAGCAAGCGTAGCCGCTTCCATATTTTTGGGCAATAGCAAATAGGTGTAACCCAATCCTTCTCCCCAATTATTCAGAATCATTTGATTATAAAAAGATTCTCCTGTTCCCATAGAAACAAGCCCTTCGGCAGTAAAATGGGTATTGGTTGGCGTATCTTTATAAACACCTGTTACTTTTATTTCCATTTGACCAAAGACGGTTAATACTTTACCCATCGGATTTTCTTTAGCAAAATATTTTTTTGCTAAAGTTTCCGATAAAACGATAGTAAAAGGTTCGGTTAAAGCCGTTTTAGGGTCACCTTGTAGGAAGTCAAAGTCAAAAATGTCAAATATTTCTGGATCGGTAATAAAACATTTATTTTCTTGAAATGCTTGTTCTCCATAAGTTATCAGTACATTAGAGACTGGATCAATCCGCACTACTTTTTCTAGTTCAGGAAAATCTGTTTCCAAAGCAGGTTTTAAGCGATAAGGGCCAATTGTATTTTTGGAAGGGTTATCTGTATGCTTACCCCAAACCATGATTGCTCGATGAATGCGATCGGCATTTGTGTGGTGTTTATCATAACTTACTTCATCTTTGATAAAGAGTAAAATCAATAAACTAATGGCTAGACCAATTGCCAAACCTAAAATATTGATGGCTGAATAAAATCGTTGTCTACGAATACTGCGGAAGGCAATTTTTAGATAGTTGATGAGCATCGGGTGATTTTTTTTAATGAGTGTGTGTATAAGAAAGAGGGAAAACGAAGAGAATGGTTGCAGCAAAAGGCTAATTATCATCTTTTAATCTGAGGCCCTAAATATTAATTTCCTATTTTCAAACGTTTTGATTTTTATGAAATTAACTGCATATCTTATTGTTGTTTATTTGTTTTGTGGACAGTCATTATCTGCTCAGCCTAATTTAAGAGTCGTTCAAGCTCAACTCCTAACAACCTATCAAGAACTATTGCAAGACCCTGAATTGCATTACTGTTGTCAAGGATTTTCTGTGGATAGTTTAAGGGCGTCTTCTATCTTAGAAAGCCAAACAGAAAATCTTTATCATGTTAATAACCTAGGAGATAATCAAGCAGCAACTGCTTGGGTAGAAGGGGCAAAAGGTAGCGGAATAGGTGAATTTATTCGATTTGATTATGCTTACGATATAGCTTATGCGCAAGCGGCGGAAGGTGCTTTTAACTATAAAGATGAGTGGCAAATTTTGAATGGATACCAGAAAAGTTTACAAACTTGGCAAGACAATGGGCGCATCAAACGACTGAAAATGTATATTAATGAAGTTGCTTTTTGTTATATAAATTTATTGGATGAGCCTGGGATTCAAACCATTTCTTTAGGTTTCCTAGATTATTTAGAAAAAGATAAAGGGACTATTCGAATAAAACTTGAAATAGCTGATATTTATGCAGGCGATAAATATATGGATACTGCTTTATCAGAAATTATTTGGTAGCTACAAACAAATACTCAAGAAATGAAATTAGTTGCTTCAATAATTCTACCTATTCCTTCTGAAAACGCCCAAGATATGTTGCGTTTAGCTATATCGTTGATATAAAAGTACTTCACGTCTTTTGAAATAGTTACGATACCTATTCCCAAGCAACGCTTGGCACTATATAGCTTTGCCAAGTACTTGTAACAATAAGAAATGTATCTTTGTTAGGATAATTAAATTGACTCCACAAAAACAAAACGGTATGATGAAAAAATTACTCTTTCTATTTTTAGTGATGTCCACCTATTGTATGCTATTTGCTCAAGTTCGCCTAGACGTAGAAGGTGATGCCAAAATCCGTGGAAAAATGGATATTGAAACTACGAATTCCTCATTAATCATAGGAACGGATGCTGGCTTAAATACTATTGGAACAAGTAATACATTTATTGGTGTTTCGGCTGGAAAAAATACTGTGGGGAATGTACAAAATACATTTGTTGGTGCATCAGCGGGTATAAACAACAAAGGTAGTGAAAATACGTTTTTTGGTTCATCTGCTGGAAGCAATAATATTTTAGGGACCAAAAATATCTTTATTGGTGCGATGGCAGGCCCAGTTACCACTAACCTGAATAAATCTATGGGGATTGGTTATAATGCTAAAGTAGCCTGTGATAATTGTGCGGTAATAGGTGGTACGGGCGTAGATGCGATGAAAGTGGGGATTGGAACAGATTCACCAACAGATTTACTACACGTAAAAGGCGAAAATGCGCGAATAACAACTGAATCAATCTCAGGTTTCTATGCAGGTGTTCGTTCCATAGAAAGTACAGGGGACTACTTTGCTGGAATGGCAATCGCACGAATACCATGTTAGGAAAGAAGTTGTAATTTTCCGTTTT
>JAFMDF010000286.1 GCA_017857395.1 Bacteroidota bacterium
CAACTTTTTGTTTGACCTATGCGGCGGATTTCGTAGCTATAGTTGCCATAGGTCATAAGTACTTAATAAATGAAGGAAGTTAATCTTATTTTTCCACATCAATTATTTGAGGTAAGCCCATTAATTACAAATGGCTTACCAACTTATTTAGTGGAGGAACACTTGTTTTTTCAACAATATCTCTTTCATAAACAGAAAATTGCCTTTCATCGGGCGACTATGAAAAATTATGAAGAATATCTACTTTCGAAAGGAGTCCATATTCAATATATCGAATCTATACAATCAATTTCAGATACCCGACAACTTATTGACCAATTAGCCAAACAAGGAATCCAAACCATTCATTTTATTGACCCAACGGATGATTGGTTATCAAAACGATTGCAGAAAAAAGCAATACAGTTCCAAATTAAACTTATTCAATATGACTCTCCCCTATTTCTAAATACAAAAGAAGACTTAGCCACCTTTTTTAAACCCACCAAAAAGAAATTTTTCCAAACTACGTTTTATCAGCAGCAACGAGTCATTCGTAATATCTTATTGGAAGAGAATGGAAAACCCATTGGTGGAAAATGGAGTTTTGATGCAGAGAATAGGAAGAAATACCCTAAGAAAAAATTACCTCCACCCATTACTTATCCAATAGTAGATGATATTTATAAGGAGGCTTGTCAGTATGTTGAACGGCACTATCCAGAAAGCCCTGGATATTTATCAGAAAATCCCTTATACCCCACTAATTTTAAGACTGCTAGAGAATGGTTAAATCAATTTTTACAAAATCGATTTTTAGAATTTGGTTCTTATGAAGATGCCATTGTAGCAGAATATTCCATTTTAAATCATAGCGTTTTAACACCAATGTTAAATGTGGGTTTGATTACGCCAAAAGAAATAATAGCATGTACCCTTGAATTTATCCAAGAAAATGAAATTCCAATCAACTCTTCCGAAGGTTTTATTCGCCAAATTATTGGTTGGCGAGAATTTATTAGAGGAGTTTATGAATGTAGAGGAAGTGAAGAAAGAACGACCAATTTTTGGAAGTTTAAGCGGAAAATTCCAAGCTCCTTTTACGATGGGACGACTGGTATCTTACCCATTGACCAGACGATAAAAAAAGTATTACGAACGGGTTATTGTCATCATATCGAACGACTGATGGTTCTTGGAAATTTTATGCTATTATGTGAATTTGACCCCGATGAAGTGTACCGTTGGTTTATGGAATTATTCATTGATGCTTATGATTGGGTGATGGTGCCCAATGTGTATGGTATGAGTCAATTTGCAGATGGTGGCTTAATGTCCACTAAACCCTATATCAGCGGTAGCAATTATTTAATGAAAATGAGTAATTATCCCAAAGGAGATTGGCAACAAATATGGGATGGGTTATTTTGGCAATTTATGCACGTTCACAGAGATTTTTTTACGCAAAACCCACGGTTGGGGATGTTGGTTCGAATGTTTGATAAAATGCCATCAGAGAAGAAAGCATTACATTTGAAAATTGCTGAGGACTATTTGGAAACGCTTTAAAATCAAGAATTTTTAGACCTAATTGTTACGCCATTTTGAAGGGTAGATAAAGGATACTTGTGGAGCTTATATTTTTCACCCAAAAGCCCCTTTTTTTGAGGGCTTTTCGGTGAAAAATATTTATTGATTTTACGATTTTTTAATTAGTGACACAGTTATATGAACTAATCCGGTAGATATCTCTACTTTTTGATGCAAAATAATAATGATTGTGTATTTTAATGTTCTTAATCCTGATTTTTGCCAGATTAAGTAGTTTTAATTAATTCTGGGGTCTCCATCAAAGCCCTCATTATTAGTTAGCCTAACAGCTTTCTCTTCTTTTAAATCATAGTAATATAATTCCCAGTTTCCATCTTTATTACTTCCATAATATATTCTATTATTATTTGTTGACCAACGTGCTATGAGCTCTGTTCCTTTTGTTGCTGTAATTCTTTTCACATCATTGGTAATTAGATTTTGAATCACGATATCTTGATTTCCTTTTTCAAATCTATCAGAGCTAAAAACTATGAATCTTCCATCTGGGGATATATCTCCTCGTTCATCGTTAGCTTTGTTATTTGTAATATTCCGTAATCGATTTGTGGCTATATTTAATATATAAATTTCATTATTACCTTCGTGATTACTTGTAAAAGTGATTTCATTTATACTTTGTCCCCAACCAATATAATTTGCTGTGCCAGTGATTTCTTCTGTTACATTTTCGTTTTTTTTATTTTTATTGTCTATTAGGTAGACTTCTCCTTTGCAACTGTATAATTGTTTGTCTGATTTTAAGGAATATACCCTATTCTTATCATCTAATAAGCAGTTTTCAGGATGTTTCAATTCACTTACTTCGTTTGTTTTTATATTGTGCTTTAACACAGAAATGTTTTCTCCTTTTTGACTAAGATACGAAATTTCATTTTTGCTAATCCAAACAGGAGACCATTCCTCTGATTCCTTGCTTGTTATTTGTTTGATTGGCGCTCCTTTCTTGCCTATTAAATAAATATCAGAATTTCCATTTCGGTTTGAACTGAACAGAATTCTATCTGATGTTGGTTTACATCCTACAAGATAAATAATTAGAAATAATAAAAGCTTGTATATTTTCATATGTCAATTTTTTCTTTTTGAACAAGACTACTATCAAGAGGAAACTTAAATAAATCATTTCCATCTGTAAAATAGAAAGTCGTTAAATCTTTTGAAATAGTTGCTCCCCAACCATAGGGTAATCGTTCTGTTTTTGCTGGGTTACTCCAAACAGTAGTCTTAAAACTACCCTTAGTATAACTAATAAAAAATCCTTGTTGCGATTTATTTCCTTCCAAATACCGCGTAAATATTATAAATTGCTTTTGTTTATCAACTAATGGGCTAAAAATCTTCTAATCCCAATTGGTTCTAACTCCTCTAAAACCTATATGGGAGGCACGCCTATTTTCATTTTTTCTCAAACCTTTAAATCGGTCCGCAGTTCGAGCATGGTTTTCATGAAATTTCCAGCATCCGCCTCGTCCTGCAAATGCATATTCCTTGTTGATAGGTTGCCAATCTAAATTATCAGCCAATCCATTTTTATCCAGAACACCGTCACCGTGAGTTCCCTCAAATTTTCTACCTGAAGGATGTCCAACTGTAACTACGGGTTCTTGCAAATTGCCTCCCATTTCCATTGCTCCATAAAAGGTAGCACCTGCTTTTATTCGATTGCCTTTAGCTGTCATAGCAAAAATTCCCCTACGAACAGGCCCTCTTCCTTCATCACCTCCAGTAAAAGACCTGCATCCCGCGCAATTAGGGTCATAAAATCGCCCTTCAGTAGTACAAACATCTATATAATTATAGTAAGAAAACATGCCGGCATGAACATTACCGTTCGTTGTTTCTTTTCCAAGTTCTTTTTGAGCCACTGCTTTATTATCAAAAAAAGTAGTGCTATATTGCATATTATCTTTTTCCTTTATCTCATTTACCCCCCAAACATATTCTCGATAAATTGCTGGCTTAGGGCCTCTGCAAGATTTTTCGAATTCTAGTTCGGTCATGTGTCGTAAACCTGCCCAATCTGCATAAGTTTGTCCATCCAACCATGATATAAAATTGCAGGGTCTGAACGGTCTAGTTGTAACATATTTACCATTTTTATAAACTATGGCGTTTCGATAATCGCTAATTGGTCGATTAAATTCCATGGTTTTGGTAATATCTCTAGCCTTTTGTTGTTTGGGCGTTAGCGTATTTAGAAAATCGCAATATTCTTTTTGGGATAATTCATATTTCATTTGAAAAAAACCCTTTACCCCTTTTGGGAATTTTTTTCTTAATATACCTTTTGGTGTTCCTGAAAAGGTATTGGTACCAGTAATATTTGCATCTTTCCAATATAAATACCCATCTTCTTTACCTATATTTATGGGGTTTTCTGAGGTTACTTTAAATACGCCCCCATAGTAATCTTTAGCATTTTTTTTGCATTTGAAAAAAGGGTTATAAGGAGCACCTCCTGCTCCTGGAGTTAATACCTCCCTTCTTTCGCCTTCGCTTTTTAGTGTACCAAGTTCATAAGCACCAGCCGATACATGAACCATTTCTATACCAAAGACCCGAAATTCAATTGGCTCTTTTTCTGAGTTAATTGTTATTGGGATGCCAACTCGCCAATGATTATCTCCCGCTCCATCTGATGTACGACTGATTAGCATACCTATACCACCATCAGGGGAAATTTTTATGGTAGCTTCTGCCATGTCCGATGAGGAGTTGTTAACTATACTGATAGGTCTTTCTTGTAGAGTTACTGGTGTCCATATCCCATTCTTATCTTTAGATTTGACAAAAACCCAGGCCGCATCGAACTCATTGCCTTCCCTCCAAGAGGCATCCCAGCTAATATCAAAGGTAAGTAATTGCTTGTTTAATTGGGCTTCAACATTGTTAATTTGTAAATATTTTTCGCCTGTAGTAAATCTATTTGTGTTGCTATTATCAGACAATTGATAATAATTATTCAATTCAAATGTTTTGATGAATTCCTTAGTACTTAAGCAAGTAAAAAGTAGTAAAACCATTAAAGACGGAATGTTATACATAATCTTCTAATTATTTTATTAGTCTTTTTTTTTACTATTTAAGCTGATACAAAAGTGCCCCTCCACTTTGTCCATCAAAGGTCAATTGCCTAATTTGTTGACTATCTCCCCCCCTAATAAAAACATTGGAACCATTTCCTCTACTAGAGGTAAAAGTGATGTATTTTCCAGTATTGGAATAGCGTCCCCCCCAATTATTATGTTGTCCCCAAGTTAAAGGAGTAACTTCACGACCATCGAGATGCATAGTATATAGATGATAATTTCCTGTTCTACTACTATTAAATAAAATTTCTTTTCCAGTAGGTGCAAAATGAGGCAAAGAATCTTCTGATTCATTCAATGTCAAACGTTGGAGATTGCGACCATCTGAAGCCATAGTGTAGATTTCGAGCCCATGTTCCCCATCTCGATTTGGCGGTATTTTGGTATCCAAATTAGCACCAAAAGTAATGATTGTTCCATCGGGAGACCAAGAAGGATAGTGAGCATAAATCCCTTTGCCGTATTTAGAAAAATTAGCTAGTTGGACAGGTTTTGTTCCATTAGTGGATATTTTATATAATCCAATTTCTTCCTCTCTGAAGGACAGATAAGCGATTGTTTTCCCATCAAAAGACAAACCAGGGTATTTTTCTTCAGCTGGTGAATGATAGACAGGTTTGGGGTTTGTACCATCTGAATTCATAACAAACAAATCCCAATTCCCTTGACGATTTGTTTCAAAATAAATTTTATGGCCATCAGGAGACCACGAGGGCCGCCGGTCCTCTCCTTGGTGATTTGTAAGGTTGGTAATATCCGAACCGTCTATATTCATCACATAAATTTCGTCATTCCCTTTTTTTCGGGACTTAAAAACAATCTTACCTTGCTCCTTGGGCACAAACCAATCTCCTCCATTATCTCGTTTAGGGTGATTGGTAAGTCGGTCAGTCGTTTTAGTTAGTAGGTTTAATTTGTAAAGTTCTGTATTACCATCAATAGAGGAAACGTAAACTACATTTTCTCCATCGGAGGAGAAAGCACCTCCATAATTTACCCCTTCAAAAGTGAGTTGCTGTTTGTTTGTTCCATCTGGCCGAATTAACATTAATTGAGCAGTAGTATCTGTTCCCTCATTATAAATGATGGTCTGACCATCAGTAGACCAGTCTGGCAAAGATTCTTCACCCGGAGCATTGGTTATTTGGGCTAAACCTGTTCCATCTACATTAACTATGAATATATCTTCAAAAGTAGCTCGCTTAGAAGCATAGCCAGAGGAAAAAACAATTTGTTTTCCATCTGGTGACCAAGCAGGCGACCTATCCATATATGGGGTATCAATTAATAAAGAAACTTCTCCAGTAGTGACCTCCAAAATATATAGTCCCCAATTCTTATTTTGGTACCTTCGAAAGACTATTTTTTTACCGTCGGGCGACCAAGTAGGGTCGGTATTATAGCCGTCCTCGGTGATACGTGTTCTTTTTGTGCCATCCGCATTAATTATCACAATGTCTTGCCCATCAGTTCTACCTTTTTCTTTTCCCCAATAAGTGTAGAAAACAACCTGATGACCATTAGGAGACCAGCTAGGTGCAGCAGCAGCATAATTGGCAGTAGTATCCGCATGAGAGTCATTTGGGTCACCTGCTTCTAACATTCGCAGGTCAGTTCCATCTGTATCCATTACATAAATTCGAGCATTACCACTTCGGTCGGAGCGAAAGACGATTTGTCCTTGGGCAAAAACATTCGGAAATATGAATAAGCATAACAGAGTTATAGAAAAAATATAAGGCAATAAAGTGGTTAAATTTCGTTTCATGAAGATGCTATTTAGACAAAAATATTATTTTTATTCCTATAACTTACGAATAGAAGTTGGATTTGGATTTTCAACCCTCAAAATTAAGTCCCATTACATGGTAAGTATAATTGAATCAAAAAACATCCAATTGCCCCCATCTGAAAACGGTAATTTTTGGGTGTTGAAAATCAACGACTTATGAGGCTGGAAAATCCTATCAAAAAGGAATATCTTTATGACATAAAAAATGCCGCTAAAAACGAGTAGTATTTGGAACAGCTATAAGAATAGACTCCGTCCATATTTGAACAGATAACGTCCATTTTCGGACAAAAAAATAGTTTGGTAGATTATTATTCAAGTTTTAAATAATTGAAATTCAATAACTTAGCTATATGGTATAACAATTGGTTTTGATTTAAATAAATAGAATTGTTATTACTATAGCATGTTTATAAAATATGCTGATTTTTATTTGAAATAAAAAAACTATGTGGCATAATTATCTAAAAATTGCAGCAAGAAATTTTTTTAAATATCGGTTGACCTCAGCTATCAATATACTTGGACTGACTATAGGGCTTGTAGTTTGTTTATTGATTGTTTTATTTGTAAAAGATGAATTGAGTTTTGATAATTTTCATCAGAAAGCAGATAGGATAGTTCTTTTCCAACAATTCCAGAACGGGGCACTTTCTGGAAGTAATTTTGCACCTTTATTAAAACGTAAATTAGCACAAGTGGAGCAAATTACACAGGTGATACCACATACCCCCTTATTAAGTACGGAGGAACAAGCCAATTACGAAAATGGGTTTTATTTCGTTGATACTGCTTTCTTTTCTATTTTCGACTTCGCCCTAATAAAAGGAAATCCAACTACTGCATTATTACAACCTAACAGTTTACTTCTTACCGAAAAAATGGTAAAAAAGTATTTTCCTAATGAAGACCCTGTGGGAAGAACTATAAAATTTGATAAAAACCAATTTTTAACAGTTACGGGTATTTTGGAGGATACGCCTGTTAATTCTCATTTACCTATTGAATTTATCTGTTCTGCTCAGAATATTAAGCAATTGGCAGGAGGAAGGCTGAATAGTTTTTGGGACAGCCGTACTTTTACTTACGCACTTTTAGCTGTCAATACAGACATAGAGGCACTTGTCGACAAATTGCCTGAAATTGCGAAAGAGACTGGGGACCCAAACGCTCAAGTTTGGCAGCTCAGCTTTCTTTCTCTAAGAGATATTTATTTGAAACATGCCTTGTATGGAGGGGTGATTTCTCAAAAGGCAATCGAAAATGTGTATATCTTTTCCGTAATTGCGCTATTAGTTTTAGCTTTAGCTTGTTTCAATTATGTTAGCATGGTTACGGCTCGTTCTACCGTTCGTGCAAAAGAAGTGGGCGTACGAAAAATCCTAGGAGCAAACAAAAAACAGTTATTGCTGCAATTTCTCAACGAATCGACCATTTTAATTGTGCTTGCCTTAATCATTTCCTTGGCAGCTATTCAATTGATATTACCATCATTTAATATTTTTGTAGGGAAGGATTTATTATTAAGTAGTTTACTTGATGCTAAAGAATTTTTCTTATTACTAGGAATTTTTTTACTAATTAGTTTATTCACAGGTGTTTATCCTGCATTTGCATTGTCTTCTTTTAATTTAGTTGTTGTTGCAAAGAATTCTTTCTTTAATGGATTTAGACAAGCTTTTTTCCGAAAAGGTTTAGTAGTACTTCAGTTTACTATTTCTATTGCGATGATTATTGCAACAGTAGTAGTCTTGCATCAAATACAATTTGTTAAGCATAAAGACTTGGGCTATGAACGAGAGGCAATACTAGATATTAATTTTTCGGGTAATTTGAGTACAGAGCGAAAGCAGGTATTTCAACAAGAATTAGCAAAAGTATCAACAGTAAAAAGCACCTCTTTTTGTAGCACTCTTCCCGGTAATGGAACTTTTTTTAATAAATTGGTAGAAGGGTATGCGCCATCTGGAGAGGATTCAGGTTACAGCTATATCAATGTAGATGATAATTTTCTAGAAACCTTTGCCATTGAATTACTAGCAGGGAGGAATTTTAAATCGAGCCAAAAGGAGAATAAAAATAAATTTCTTATTAATGAAACAATGGTTAAGCAATTAGCCTGGGAAGATGGGGTGATAGGTAAAGAACTAGGGTATTATACTTATCAAAATTCGCCAAATGGAGGCTATCAAGAAGTGAAAGTAATTGGGGAGGTAATTGGCCTTATCAAAGACTACCATCAAAATGATTTGCGTAGCACTATTGCTCCAATGATATTAAAGTATGGAGCAAGTAATCAGAATCAGCTAGCAGTAAAAGTAAGTACCAACAACAATCAAAATACCGTAGAAACCATTCAAAAAATTTGGGCAGCTACTATCCCTAATGAGCCTTTTGATTTTAGTTTTTTAGATGAAGGATTCCAAAACACTTATGAACAAGAGGTCAAAACTTCTCAGATTTTTACTGTTTTTTCTATACTAGCAATTTTCGTTTCTTGTTTGGGGCTTTTAGGTCTGGTCACCTTTGCTGCTGAAAGAAGAGTGAAGGAAATAGGTATCCGAAAAGTATTAGGCGCATCTGTTAGTAATATTGTTGGTTTATTATCGGGTGATTTTCTTAAACTAGTCGCTATTGCTTTAATCATCGCTATTCCAATTGGTACTTTCTCGATGAATAAGTGGCTGGAGCGATTCGCTTATCGCATTGAATTGGAATGGTGGATGTTTGCCTTGGCAGGGTTGACCACTATGTTCATTACTTTATTAACTGTTGGGTATCAAAGTGTGAAAGCTGCTTTGTCAAATCCAGTACAGGCTATAAAAAGCGAATAATGAGAGCCCTTAACCTATGTTTCTTTTTCGCCGAAAAATATATATAAAAAAGCGTGTTTCTTCCTCAAAGTCTTTGATTTTGTGATTGGTAATGGCGACTTGATACGAATAAATAGTCTGATAAGCAACCACTTTTATCCAACTATTTGTCAGACCTCAATATAAAGAAAGAGTACTTCAAGGCTTAAAGCATGTATGGTTTGCTGGTTTACAATAAGATACAATTTGGCTTAAAATCAGAATTACGGCTAGGGCAATATTGACTTACGCCCGATATTCCCTTCTCTCCTAATCAGTTATTAATCGAAATATTTTCACTCTTTTACACTGTCCAAATCATAAATTAAAACAAACTTTCAATTTTTTCTGAAATTTATGAACAAAAATAAAATTGCTTTGTCTTACTAGTAATTTATTAATAAAAATACTGATGAGTAATAAGTAATTTGTAAACAATAAATATTTGAAATGGAGTTTTTGTGGTCACAAGATAGGCACTTAAAAATAAACTGGAATCATATTTCAATAGTAGCAACATTTATTGGAATTACTGGAAGTTTATTAGTGCCAGCAAGTTGGCTGCAAGACCAAATCTTTTTATTGTCTTTTTTCTTAATTCTCGCAGGAATACCCCATGGTGCTTCAGATTTTATAATCTATAAGCAATTACTAGGAGATAGATTTTCCCAGAGACAGCAAGTGTTAACATTTGTGGTAGGGTATTCTTTGATAGTCATGTCCTATTCAATATTGTGGTGGCTTAGCCCGAATATTGCTTTTTCATTCTTTGTGTTAAATTCTATTTTTCATTTTGGAGAGTCCAATTGGAATTTTTTACCAAAATCGAAAACTAAAGAAAAAGTTTTAATCTATTGGATTTGGGGAGCTACAGTTCTAGGAGTACCCATACTTCTTCACTTTGAGGAGGCTGCTAAAATTATAGCTAGTATTACAGGAAGTGTTTACCTACTGAGTGATTTGAGTCGGTCTGTTCTAATAAGCCTACTAGTTGCATCAACCTTAATGACGATGCACTACCTCTATCAAAATGGTTTATTTGACAGGCAAAGATATGGTGTAGAAATTCGCAATTTTTGTTTATTAATTGCTTTGTTCTTCTCAGCTCCTTTGCTCCTTAGTTTTGGAATTTATTTCGTTTTCTGGCATTCTTTGAAAGCTATTGAAGACCAATATCACAAATTAGGTCTAGAACGAGAAGAAAATTTGTTACGTGAATATATTAGGCAGATTTTGTTTTTTACATTTTTATCATTTGGCGGTATTGTCTTATTGTACTGGGTAGGTGTAATTAAAATGGGACTTGATTTTGATATAGGATTTTTGTTTGTTTTCATTGCAATTTTGACAGTTCCCCACAGCTTACTAATGAACCAGCTTTACAAAGTAGAAAACAATTAAAATTAAATTAATCACCCCCTAATAAAGGGAGTGTCTATATATTATTTATTAACCTAAAATTTTAAAAACATGTCAGGGATACAACCTATTTTTTTAGCTAGTTTACAACCGGGCGATTATGTTGGTTTTTCTTTTTTCATTGGCTCGATGGCAATGATGGCAGCATCTGTCTTTTTTTTCTTTGAGTGGTTTCGAGTAGATGGAAAATGGAAAACATCAATTTTAATTTCTGGTTTAATTACCTTTATTGCAGCAGTTCATTATTTTTATATGCGTGATTTTTGGGCGGAGACAGGTACTTCCCCAACAGAATTTCGATACATTGATTGGATATTAACCGTTCCACTTATGTGTGTTGAATTTTACCTAATACTCAAAGCTTTTGGCGCAAGAGTCGGTTTGTTATGGAAGATGATTTTCTATTCCTTATGGATGTTAGTTGCAGGATATTTAGGGGAAACAATTTTTAGAGAGAATTCTCCAATGTGGGGAATGATTTCAACCATTGGCTACCTCGGTATTCTTTACGAAGTATGGTTAGGATCTGCTAGCAAGTTGGCCAAAAATTCCAATGACCCAATTTTACAATCAGCATTCAAAGCATTAGGGTGGTTCATTTTTGTTGGTTGGGCAATTTACCCGATTGGTTATATGGCAATTGAGGGAAGTGGTTGGTTAAGTGGGGTTTTAGATGTAAAAAGCCTCGATATTATTTATAATATTGGTGATGCCATTAATAAAATTGGATTCGGATTAGTGATTTATTCTTTAGCCATGAAATCCATGAATCGAGATGCAATTACTACAAATGACGGAAACCAAAGTAGGTTGAAAGTACCAACTGCGGCATAGGTTAGTTAATGATTGTTATTATTTGTTTTAGTACAAATAGTTTGGGGGTCTGTATAAAATGACAGACCCTCATTTCTAATTTGGAAATAGAAAATGTGAGGTAGAGATAGTTATTACAACAGTTTCTGAATAGAACCTAATTATAGAAATACAGTAGTAACTAATTTTTCAATAACCAAACTCAAAAATAAGTATGCGAATCCTCTTAGTCGAAGACGAAAAAACTATACTAG
>JAFMDF010000287.1 GCA_017857395.1 Bacteroidota bacterium
TCAACAATCGCGTTTTAAGGATAAAAAACCCTTAAAACTGCACGGACTATTGAATTTAATCACCTTCCTTTTTATCCTTTTTTCTACGCTGACCTTTGGGCGGCAATGAAGAGCGGTATTTAAAATTATTAAAAAATAGACCAGAAAATTATTGGATAGAGTGCCCCATTATCACTTAGTAGCCCTGAAAAAATAGCTTGAACAACTATAATTCGTGGGGGTAGTAAATTCGTGGGGAATTTAATACTAGATGTCTGACTTATTTTTTATTCGTTACTTAGCGAGTTACATAGGCGTCAAACCAGAATCTTTGAGTAGAATTCGCAAAAGAATTATGCGAAAAGCAATCGGAACTAGCACCTAAAAACATTGATTGGTTAACCAAATAATTACTTTCCAGACTATCCAAAATCAGACAAAAATCAATTTCCTACCCTAAATCATTTTTTTATTCCCCAATTCCCCCTAAACTTGTGGTCTTTTTGACGGTTATAAGAAAGTAACCTTAAAAAATGGCGTAAAAAATGCAGTTCTTTTTATTGTAAACGCCAATTCCTGATTGTTGAATGATTGGATTGCTGACAGCAAAGCAGTCTAACTTCTGACTTCTAAATAAAATGAATGACTAACGAAACTAAAGTCGGTCTTTTAGCAGTAATTACTATCATTGCCTCCGTTATTGGGTATAATTTCCTAAAGGGAATTAACTTGGTCAATGCACCTAATCTGCTTTATGCCAAATATGAAAATGTAGCCTCTTTAACCGTTTCTGCTCCCATTACGATTAACGGTTTGCAAGTTGGAGTGGTAAAAGATATTTATTTCTTGGAAGATATGCAGACTATTGAAGTGGAAATGAATATTGAGCAGGATTATAAGATTCCAAAAGATGCAGAAGCCATCATTACGAGTCTAAGTATTATGGGGGGAACGGCTATTAAAATAAAGTACAATAGTATTTGTAATGGGATTAATTGTGCCCAGAGTGGAGATAGGTTGAAGGGGAGAGTAGCGGGTGCCTTGGAAGGCTTAATTGGTAATCCTGAAGATATTAACCCTTATTTTGATGGTTTAAAAAAGAATGTGCGCCCTATAATAGATTCTTTAAAAGCTAGTTTAACCGACCCTAATGCCAATGATGATATTTCAAAAAGTATTCGGGATATTGCTATTGTCTTAGAAAATTTAAAGGCGACGACTGCGAATATGAATAAGATTATGGCAGCAAATGCCCGTCCGCTAAATGGTGTTTTAAAAAATGCAGAAACCTTTTCAGGGAATTTGAATGAGAGTAACCAAAATATTAAAGGCATCATGCAAAATACGGATACGCTGACGGCTAATTTAGCAGATTTAAAAATAGAAAAGACTTTAACGGGCGCAAATGAAGCGATTGCCAGTTTGCAGACAACGATGGAATCAGCCGATAAAGCAGTTGGGCAATTAACTAGTTTATTAGAAAAAGTAAATAATGGAGAAGGTGCTATCGGCAAATTGATGACGGATGAAAGTATCATTACTCAATTTTCTACGATGGCGATTCGTTTAGATTCTTTAATGACGGATTTTCAAGACCGACCTTATCGGTATATGCCTTTGAAAAGCAGACGTCGAGTTAAGAAGTTAGATAGGTTGGATGCTAAAGAGGCGGCTGGTAATTAATGGGTATTTATTAAGTACGTTTTATAAAAAGACCTTCACGTTTCTAATGGAATTTGAAGGTCTTTTTATTTGTCTAACAATCAATAATTTATATAATTTTGGTTGATTATTTTCTTACTACGGTACATTTTGATACTAGATACTAGATTTTTGATATTAGATAAATCAAAGACTCAATTTGTCGCTATCTAAATACTTGATTTTAAAACTGTTCCGATATTGGGTTATTATTTCTGTCCATCAAGAATCTAGCATCAAGTATCCAATGTCCAGTAGTAAGGATTATTTTATCGTATAAAATTAAAATCATGAAAAAATCACTTTACCTCTTTTGTGTATTGGCATTTATTATGAGTTGCCAACAAACCACCGAAGCACCCGTCACTCGATCAACTACAACTACGACCGAATCGACTACAGGCTATGATGCAGCATTAGCCGAAGCATGTGGTGCAGACGAATACGGTATGCGCCAATATGTGATGGCTTTTCTAAAAAGAGGACCAAATCGAGATAGAGATTCTTTAGCAGCGGCCAATCTACAAAGAGCGCATTTAGACAATATTGGAAAATTAGCAGAAGCGGGTAAATTATCTCTTGCAGGGCCTTTTTTGGATGATGGCGAATTAAGAGGCATTTACATCTTTAATGTAACCACTTTAGAAGAAGCCAAAGCTTTGACGGAAACAGACCCTGCAATTCAGGCAGGTAGTTTAGTGCTAGAATTGCATCCTTGGTATGGTTCGGCAGCTTTGATGAAGGTGAATGAGTTGCATATAAAAGTGGCGAAAACGCCGATTTAATTTTCCATGGATAATTTCCACGGATGACCTTTTATAGAAGTATTTTCTAGTCATACATTTTATTTAGTATCCGTTACTAAATGATTCTCTGCTGCAGATTAACAGCTATTTAACAAGTGCATAACAGCTAAAAAACAGCTTCTTTTTGTTGTTGAGAATACCTTTGTTCTTACAAATACATTGGTAGCCCGATGGTCTGAAAAAAAGCCATCTCGTGCGTCTTTTTTCAAATTATCGCATCTTTAAAGGTAGCGTTACAAAATATTCTTTAAAAGAAATCACTTCAACCCTTATTACATGAAAAAGAATTACCCTACTTTTTTCCTAATTATTACTTTAATTTTAGGAAGTCTCCAGTTTTCAATTGCCCAAACAAAGGCAGCTGTAGCTAAAATAAAACAAGTCGAAAATGGCCTATCCAATTACCACCAAATCAAAGGCGAACCCACTTGGACGATTGCGGAAAGAATGGAACATTATGGTGTGCCAGGCATGAGTATTGCCGTCATTCACGATTATAAAATTGCTTGGACAAAGACTTATGGGGTAGTGAATAAGGAGACGAAAGAACCTGTTACGGAGAACACTTTATTTCAAGCCGCCTCTATTAGTAAACCCGTTTCTGCTTATGCGGCATTGAGTTTAGTAGAAGCAGGTAAATTAAATTTGGATAAAAATGTCAACCAATATTTGACTTCTTTTTATGTGCCAGATAATGACTTTACGAAAGAAGAAAAAGTAACCCTCAAACATATTGTAAGCCATAAAGCAGGATTGACCGTTCATGGATTTTTGGGGTATTCTCCAGGATTAAAAGTGCCTACCTTAGTGCAATTATTAGCAGGAAAGAAACCGTCCAATTCTCCTGCTATTCTAGTAGATAAAGCGCCTGGTGGTAGTATGCGTTATTCAGGTGGCGGTTATTGCGTGATGCAGCAAATGATGATTGATGTCAGCAAAAAGAGTTACCCTAAAATTATGCAAGCGCAAGTTTTAGAGCCAATTGGCATGGCTAAAAGTACTTTTGCCCAACCTTTACCTGCGGAAAAATTAAAATTGGCAGCAACAGGCTATGTGCCAGATGGTTCTATGACCAAAGGAGAAAGACATACTTATCCAGAAATGGCCGCTGCTGGATTATGGACCAATGCGGAAGAACTCGCGAAATTTGTCATTGATTTGCAACAGACTTTAAAAGGGAATAGTGAAAAAGTATTGTCTAAAGAAATGGCTCAGCAGATGGTCACTCCAGTAGAGGGTGATTTTATAGGTTTGGGTATTTTTTTAAAAGAAGGTCGTTTTGGGCATGGTGGTTGGAATGAAGGCTTTTCAAGTGATATGACTGGACATCTTGAAGACGGATATGGGGCTGTTGTCATGATTAATGCCAATCAACCTGATTTTATTGAGGAAGTAACGAATGCCGTTGCAAGGATTTATAAATGGGAACAATCCGCACCTCCAGCACACGAAAAATTAGTTTTTACGGATTCGGAGATTGCCCGTATTTCAGGTAAATATGCCTATGAATTTGACGAAAATATAACTGTTTATGCGGAAGATGGTAAAGTGTTTCTGAAATATTTAACGAATGCTACACCAGAAGAATTAATTAAAGTGGCAGAAAACAGGTATGTCAGAAGGTCTAGGAAAGCGACTATTCAGTTTTTAAACGACCCACTTAAAGCAGACCATTCCTTAGTTTTTTTACCTGAAAAAGAAGGGGAAGCACTAGATTATAAAAACGTAAGAGTTGATGCAGCTGAAAAATTAGGCATAGAATGGTTAATGGAAGGTAATTTAGAGAAGGCAGTAGTCATTTACCAACAAAAAAAGCAAGAACAACCTAATTTTATGCCAACGCACGAGGAATATATTAACCGTGGAGGCTATCAGGCGATGGGCAATGGCAATCTTGATTTAGCATTGAATATTTTTAAACTCAATGTAGCGTTACATCCTAAGGCCTATAATACCTATGATAGTTTAGGCGAGGCATATTTGAAAAAAGGGAATAAAGAGTTGGCGATTAAAAATTATAAAAAATCTTTGGCTTTGAATCCTAAGAATGAAAATGCGGTGGAGATGTTGAAGAATATGAAAATGTGATTCTCTTGCTTTTATAGGGCTATTTGTAAGACACTTGGAGGTCTGAGAGACGCTCCAAGGTCTTCGTATAAAAACCTTGGAGCGTCTTCAAGACCTCCAAGCGTTTTGGAACATCACTTAGCAGGATATTAGAGAACAAGCGTTACTAAATCAGTTGGAGGTTGACTATTTTATCTTTGCACCAACAACCTTTTCGTTAACACGCCTTTTTCGCTTCGCAACTGTAAAAAGTAAATTCCAGAAGGGAGATTGCCCCTGATAAACTGAAGCAAATGCGTCCCTTCCTTCCAAAGTGCCTCGGTTAAATAAACTTGGATTTCTTGACCGTTCGCGTTGTAAAGCTTCAAAGAAACCCTCATTTTATTGGGTAAATCAATTTGAATCGTCGCTGTTTGCCGAATCAGATTTGGCCGAATGGTCAGCTTAACAGGATTCGTTAAACCTAGCGTTTCTAAGTTAGTTGAATGATTAGGCTGTTGACGACTATTAACGGCTATTGGGATAGGTTCCTCCAAATTCTGGTTAGGTTCACAAGGTGCTATCAACGCCTGGAAATTGCTGCCAGATTCTGCGTGGAAACCAGCACTTAACAAAATCTCTTGCCCTGCTTTAAATACGACGGTACTTTGATTTTTTACCTTTCCTTTGCCTATTAATTTGACGGAGCTTTGGTAGGTGCTATCTGAAATTCGATTATCTGGATGATTATTGGACACTACTAGCAGACTATCTGTCGCATCATTGGGGTTACAATCACAAGCATCTGGTTGCGTATCTCCATCGCTATCTATAGTATCATCTTCATTAGGGCAAATGTCTTTACAATCTTGAATGCCGTCGTTGTCTGTATCTGGATTAAAACTGATAAGAACGGTATCTCTGCCTGCTTGTCCCAAAGGACTATTGACAGTCCATTCTAATTCATACATTTCGCCCATTGCTCCTGTAAAGATAGCATTTGACAAAACTTCATCCATTAAAACGCCGCCCGTTCCTGAAATAATACGCCAGCCTAATGGTGCATTCATTCCTAAGATGGCATCTAACTGAACGATTGTGTCACAAACGTTTAATTGGTCTTCGTTGGCATTCGCCTCAGCCATAGGTTCGTTAAAATCGTCATCTTCAATAAATCCAAAACCAATACTATTGGTTAAAATAGCCAGCACAGGATTGGACAATTTTAGTTGAACTATTTCTTGTAATTCTGCTCTATTATCTCCCTTTATAGGAATGATAATTTCTTTATCTATTTCTCCTGGTAAAAATGTTAGCTGTCCTTTGGTTTCTGTATAATCCGCCTCCGCCAAAGTAGCCGTACTATCAACACTCGTATAATCCACACTTATGATATTAGGATAGGCTGTATCTAATAGGATATTGAATCGCAAATCTGCTGTACTGCCTTCTGCGCCTTCTACTGTAGAAGCGTCTAAGATGCTTACATTTGCTTTTCCTATGAAAAAATTGTCTATACTAAGATAATAAAATCCTGTGCCCCATTCTGCAAAAATTCTGACTTTTACAATTTCTCCACTAAACTCGGATAAGTCATAATTTAGTTGTGCCATATCTGTACGAGCAACATGATTTCCAGCATGTATTTGGTCAATAGTGGTAAACGAATTACCATAATCAGTAGAAATTTGTACATGAAGGGTATCTCCTTCTCCTAGTATAGTAGGTTTTAATGAGTCTACCTCTAAATATTGATAGTTAAAAGCTAACCAATCGCCAGAAGCAATAGGCCCGATAAGAGGCGTAGTGACCGTTAAATCTCTATCTACACTTAAATCATCAAATAATACCTTCGAGAAGTTATTATGTAGTTGTCCTATTTGAAATTGTCCTTCCCAATCGAAATCTAGCGTATAGTTTTCAAAACCCTGTATATAATTTGGTGGATAAATTTGAATGGTCTCAAAAGTAAATGGCCCTGCCCAAATAGATGAATTACTAGTATCACAATTTGAACGAACGTAAAAATCGTAGGATCTGCCTATGGTTAAACCTAATAAATTATAAACATTAGTATCGATATTACTTGCTAGTGTACCTGTTCCTTGAGTAAAGCCTGTAGTATCCCATTCTATCTCCCAAGATTTGGAAGTATCAATATCAATATAAAATTTGGATTACTCCTAAATTAATTCCTATCTTCCGAGTTATAATCAATTTACAAAACGAATATCAAAACCCACGTATGGAAAAATATGAATTAAAGTTTTATGAGAAGGAAATAAAACATGCCAATGACCCTTTTTTGCGCCAACCTTTTGAAGATAAATGGGAAACTTATACTTGGGCAGAAGTAGGGCAAATGGCTAGGAAATTAGCCACAGGTTTAAAATCTTTAGGACTTCGAGATAAAGCACATATTGGTCTTGTTTCTAAAAATTGCCGAGAGTGGATAATTGCGGATATTGCGATTATGATGGCGGGCTATGTCTCTGTTCCTTTCTATCCAACTTTGCAGGCTGACCAAATTAGCGAAGTGCTTAGATTAGGGGATGTGGATGCCATTTTTGTGGGTAAATTAGATGATTGGGAGAGCATGAAAGCTGGGATTCCAGCAGAAATGCCGATGATTAAATTTCCGCATTATAAAGATAATGCAAAGGTAGATAGAGGACAAGATTGGAACGAATTCATGAATGCGCATGAGCCTTTGCAAGGAAAACCATCTCCTGATTATGATGATATTTGGACGATTGTTTTTACTTCGGGTACTACAGGCACTCCGAAAGGCGTAGTACAAACTTACCGAACGGTAGACAGTACCAAAATTATTATGGAGCACGATAATAGTTTACAGGTTTCTCACGATGGCGATAATCACTTTTTTTCTTATTTACCGCTGAATCATATTGCAGAAAGAGTGGTGGTAGAAATGTCTGCTTTAAGTTATGGTGGCGATATTTCTTTTACCCAAGACTTAGCCCATTTTTTCAAAAATTTACAAGATACTCGCCCAACCTTATTTTTTGCGGTACCTCGTATTTGGACGAAGTTTCAGATGGGTATTTTAGCTAAAATGCCGCAGAAAAAGCTGGATATGATGCTGAAAATTCCAATTGTAGGTGGCATGATGAAAAAGAAATTATTGGCAGGTTTGGGTTTAGATAGAGCAAGAGGTACTTTGACAGGGGCTGCCCCAATGTCCGAAACGCAGAAAAATTGGTATAGAAAGATTGGGCTCTATATTTTTGAAGGCTATGGGATGACGGAAAATTGTGCGATTACCACGACTTTAAATGGAAAAGATATTCGACCAGGTTCTGTTGGAAAAGCTCGTTATGGTTCGGAATTGCGCATTGAACCCGAAACGAACGAAATTCTCTATAAAGCACCTTGGAATATGATTGGTTATTATAAGTCTCCTGAAAAAACAGCCGAGACGCTAAAAGATGGTTGGTTGCATACGGGCGATGAAGGCCGACTAGATGAGGAGGGGTATTTATACATTACAGGTCGAGTAAAAGATACTTTTAAAACTTCTAAAGGTAAATTTATTGTCCCTTCCCCAATTGAATGGGAATTTGCTACGAACTCTGATATTGAACAGATTTGTATTGTCGGTTTAGGTTGCCCACAACCGATGGCTTTGATTGTCCCTTCCGAAATGGGTGCTGCTAAATCTCAAGCGGATTTAAGGGCTAGTTTAGAGGCTACTTTAAAAGAAGTGAATACCAAAATGCCAAATTATCGAAAGGTATCGACGATTATCATCACCAAAGATGTTTGGGGCGTAGAAAATGGTTTATTGACGCCTACTTTGAAAGTTAAGCGTAATGTAATGAATCAACGGTATCGAGACTTATTTATGGGTTGGCATGAAGATGCAGAATCTGTGGTCTTTGAGTAATTGAAAAATGGTTATATTAGCTTACTATTATATTGTTAGGGTACTCGATTTTCATTTTTGAATCATAATAATATAGCAATTCAACCATAAAACCATTGCTTTTAATGGATAAATAATTAATAATTTAACACAAATGTCTCTAACAAAGAAAATAGTTTCTGCTCCTGCTAGACAGGCAGAAAAATACGTTGCAGGTATGATGGGGGTAAAACCAGTCGTCCCTTTTGATCATCGAAAATTGGAAGCCCAAGCTAAGGAAAAAATGACACCTGAAGCAGCGGGTTATATTATCGGTGGTGCTGGTTCGGATGATACCATTCGAGAAAATCATGATACTTTTGACAAATATAGAATTTATCCACGGATGTTAAGAGATGTGTCTCAAAGAGATACGAGTACCGAATTATTCGGTGATAAAATTCCTTCGCCTTTACTGACTTGTCCGATTGGGGTATTAGAAATGGTGCATGAAGCCGCGGGTAAAGCAGTCGGAAAAGCCATGTCAAAATTGGGTTTACCGATGATTATTTCTAATCAAGCCTCTTTCTCTATGGAAGAAATTACGGCAGGTATGGGAGATAGTCCACGTTGGTTTCAATTATATTGGAGCAAATCCAATGATTTAGTCAAAAGCCTGGTACAACGTGCGGAGAAATGTGGTTGCTCGGCTATTGCCGTGACCTTGGATACGACGATGTTAGGCTGGCGCGTACAAGATTTAGATTTAATGTTTTTGCCTTTTTTAAGAGGACAAGGCATTGCCCAATATACGAGTGACCCTGTTTTTAATAACATCGTGAAAAATATGGATTTTGGGGATGAATCTATGCTTCCCCCAAATGTTGATCCAGAAACTTTTAAATCTGTCCAAGCCTTTACAGGGGTTTATTCTCGTCCTTCGATTACGTGGGAAGATTTAGCCTTTTTACGTTCTGTAACGGATTTACCCATCTTGTTAAAAGGTATTTTACATCCTGAAGATGGCGCTTTAGCCGTTAAATATGGGGTCGATGGTATCATTGTTTCCAATCATGGCGGTCGTCAAGTAGATGGTGCTATTTCGGCGATTGATGCCTTACCTAAAGTAGTCGAAGCGGTTCGAAAAGCGGGAAGTGAGATGCCTATTTTGATGGATTCTGGTATTCGAACAGGCGCTCATATTTTTAAGGCATTAGCTTTAGGCGCAAAAGCAGTTTGTGTCGGTCGCCCTCATTGTTATGGACTTACCATTGCTGGTCAAGAAGGGGTGGAAGAAGTGATGTCCAATTTAATGGCAGATTTTGAATTGACGATGGCTTTGGCTGGTTGTAAGGATTTGTCGGAGATTGGGAGGGGGTGTTTGGTGTAAAAACCTTGGAGTGTCTTCAAGACCTCCAAGCGTTTTGAAAACCACTTTCGGTGAATCAGACGCTTGGAGGTCTGAAAGACGCTCTAAGGTCTGCCCATCAACCACATTGCGCCAAAAACCATTCTTTTTCTGGCAAATTAGTTTCCAGAGCAATTTCAGCAGATAATTCCATTCGCTCTCCTTTATTTAAAGCCCCCAAATCCAGCAATTTATGCGTGTATCTAATCACATTTAGACTATTTAATTTATGGTAACCAATCATAGATTTTCGTCGAACATAATTTTCCATGGCTTTTAAATGAGCCGTTAATAATTCCCAAAGTGCTTCCTCATAATAAATTTTTACCAATAGTATTTTAGCCGAAATACTCAATAAGACATCCTTTCGATTGCCTCGTTGTAATAATTGCATCGCCACATCTTTTTGTCCCTGATGATAGGCTAATAAAGCTTGATTATAAGCAAAAGAAGATTCCCGATAACTCCGAGCCAAATTATTTTTATAAGTAGAAATAAATAAGGCGGTCCAATCAAAATTAGCCGTTTTTAAACCTGCTTTGACGATATTATGGTAAGTAAATCGAGACAAGACATTGTTTTCTAAGAGCCATTTTTTTTCTAAGCCTTGTTGGTATAAATCCAATGCTTCCCGATAAAAATCAACCAATCCTTCATTAATTTTCTTGACACAATAATTAATTGCCAATAAATATAAATCTCGAATTTCCGCCGTTGGGAAAAATTGGTCTTTGGCTAACAGCTCTTTTTTAAATAGTTGAAAATGTGTTATTTTTTGAGGTGCGGTCAACATTAAGTAACAATAATAATAAACCCCAATTGCTGGAATAATTAACCAGTTTTTTGTTTGCACCAATTCCAATACAGGGAATAAAAGTCCCAAATCATGTTTGGTTTTATAGACTTGTTCGTGGGTAATTTGCAAACAGGCCGTTTTGAGTCGATGTGCTGCATAAGCTTGGTCTAATTGGTCGGACATCGGCTGCAATTGCACATCTCCCGTTGGTTGTTTTTTAGATAAAAAATCATATTGTTCTTTTTGAATCTCAAAAGAATTCCACAAATAATCTGCATTTTGAATCGGCTGTTGCTGTCTTTTTTTGTTAATTTTATAGAGTAACTTTTCAAATTTATGCGTATCCACTCGCTCTTTATAAGCATCTACTAAATGCACGGCAATTTTATCTTTCGATGCCATCCAATTCGTAACGGCCAAATACTGCTCAGTTGCCCGAAAAGCATAACTTACCAATAAACGCATTTTTTGGTCTTCATAAGTTTGGTTAGGATATAGTATTTGAAAAGCCGCTTCTTTTAATAAGGGTTGCTGCTTTCTGAGTTTGTCCAATAAAAAATCACTCAACAAAACGACTTTAGCATTTTGTTGAAAAAACGGGGAGTGCATAAATTTATGCCAGTTTTTTAGCTCCTGTTGGGAAAAAGTACTCAGTAATTGAAAAAATTTTACACTTTCCATATAGTAAATGTATTAATTCTTTTCTACAAAAAAATATAAATATACTTGATAATTAATTGTTTTAAGAGTTACTGTATAAAAAATAGCCTACAAAGATGGAATTTTGAGGTTGTGAGAGAGGTTTACATTTTCCATCTTTGTCTTGTAGTTAATCCTACTTGTAAGAAATTATCCAAAATAAAATTTGACAACTTATGAAAAACAATAATTTCCGATGGATAACCAAATGTTTTTGCCTAATTGGTTACTTCTTTTGTGCTGGATTATTGCAGGCACAGTCTTCCTGTACCAATGATACTGTTCCGCCAGTAGCTAGATGTAACTCAGATTTTAGTATTGAAGTATTTGATACGACTATTGCTAACGAGATACCTGCCAAAGTATTTGATAATGGAAGTTTTGATAATTGCACGTCTAGCGACGAATTACATTTTGCTTTTTCTGAAAACCCTAATGATACTATTTATGGGCTACCCTTCTAACGTTGTAAATAAGTTGAAGGCTAAAGAAAGCAAAAATCA
>JAFMDF010000288.1 GCA_017857395.1 Bacteroidota bacterium
CAAAATTTCAAAGAACTTCAGTACGTGTACTTCCTACTTGTGTGGTTACGGTAGGGGTAATATCCCTACAAAATTTGTATACAATTACATAATTGCCTAACTTCGTTTCAAATTCAAAATGAAAAAATGGTTTCGAGGGGTGGTTCACGGCAATCAATGTAACTGCGGGGAATTGCATCTTGAAATTTTTCTGAATAAAAAACGCATCTAATAGTTAATTATTGGATGCGTTTTTTTAATTAAAAGTTAATTACGCTGCTCCTTTTTCTTCCGCCTTCTTCTAATAAACCATATAATTAATAAGCCAGCTAAACCAAGCAACCAAGGCTTAAGGACATTGATAATTTTCCGTTTGAATTTATTCTCTACTTCTTTGACTGCCTCATATTCATCAAACATACCTAGTACCTTAAATTTCTCTGTGTAACTAATATAATTTGCCATCAGTGCTTGAAATAAATCGGGCATAGCTTTCGCTAAATTCTTGACTTCCCCTTGATCGTTCTCTAGATTGTACAAACGCTAAACCCCATCTCCATAAGGTTTTCCATTTTTAACTAATTTCATAGCCCCTTTAAACAAAGCCGATTGCCCTGCTGCATTCATACCGATGGCTTCATCTGCCTGATAAACCGTATCCGTTTGATTATTAATTAGCGGCATTAAACTTTTTCCTGTAAAGGGCATGCTATTATCGGAGACATTGATGCCTGCAATTTCTAAAATAGTTGGGGTAACATCAGTAGAAAAAGAGAGGGCACTTTTCTTTTGGGTTGGCATATTATTTTACTTGAGACAATCAAAGGCGTTCTTAAACCACCTTCTCCAGCATAAAATTTAAAGAAAGCACTTGGAGCAGCAGCAGCACTATTTGTAAATGCCGTTTTTCATATTTGCTTGGATAAATACTAAAAAAGGCTAAGGTAATATCTTAATGGGAAATATATAAAAAAGTAACCTATTTTCAAGAAACTGCTTCTCAATTTAATTAAGCAAACTTGCTTTTTCGACAATTTGAGGAGGGATTACAGCATACCGTTTAAACTTCATGCTATAATTCACCAGCTAATATCCGTTGGTCTTCATTAATCCGATGAGAATATTAATACAACTTAGCCAAGTTATTTTTTATCCGTTACCAAAGTTCGTATTTTTACCCAAAAAAATAATCATGTCAATACCTGCGAAATACAGCATCAAATCCATCAAGACGTTTAGTGAAAACCTAGAATTAACTCGCCCATACACGATAGCCTACGAAACTTTTGATTCCGTAGAAAATATATTTCTTATGCTAGAAACTGGAAGCGGAATTATTGGGGTCGGTGCAGGTTCTCCTTCTGCGTTTGTTACAGGCGAAACGATGGAATCTGCTAAAGAAAAATTGCTAGAAGTTGCCAGTTTATTGGAAGGAGCGGATTTGCGTAAAATTCAAGCGATTATTCAACGAATCCAAGAATTATTTCCAGCGAATCCTGCTGTTTGTGCCGCAGCCGATATTGCATTACATGATGCTTTTGGTAAATTATTAGGCTTACCGCTAGTCGATTTATGGGGTAGGGCGCATTTTAGTTTACCAACCTCTATTACGATTGGTATTAAATCCATTGAAGAAAGTGTGGAAGAAGCGAAAGAATACATGCAAATGGGCTTCAAAGTGCTTAAATTAAAAACAGGAAAATCTGTTGCGGAAGATGTAGCTATTTTTACTAAAATAAGAGAAACAGTAGGAAGAGCGATAAAAATTAGAGTAGACGCCAATCAAGGCTATACGGTGGAAGAAACACAGAATTTCTATCAGCAAACCGAAAAACTAGGCTTAGAATTGATAGAACAACCCATGCATTATGATAGGGTAGCAGCCATGAAAAAATTGCCACCAAATATTCGGAGTATTTGTATGGCGGATGAGAATCTAAAAACAATGGGCCATGCCGTAACATTGGCACAAAAGCCCTTGCATTTTGGTTTGTATAATATCAAATTGATGAAATGTGGTGGAATTGCAGCAGGAAGACAAATAGCTAGTATTGCTAATTTAGCGGATATTGGTTTAATGTGGGGTTGTATGGACGAAAGCATTATCAGCATTACGGCTGCTTTACATGCTGCTTTAGCGAGTCCAGCTACAAAATATTTAGATTTAGATGGAAGCCTTGATTTAGCGAAAGATATTGTAAAGGGCGGCTTTATCTTAAAAGATGGCGTGATGAGTATTGGAGAAGGAGCAGGACTTGGTGTGACATTACTATAATCAATTTGTAATTTTCAATCGTCATTTTGAAAATTGAAAATTACAAATTGAAAATTGAAAATTACTCAGGTACTTGATTAGGATCTAACAAATCATAGAATTGGTCTAATTTAGGTAAGATAATAATTCTAGTTCTTCTGTTAGTCGAACGACCTTCTGCGGTATCATTACTTGCTAATGCATTATACTCTCCTCTACCAGCAGCGACCAAACGATTAGGGTCAATATTATGCTTTGTTTGTAAAGCTCTTACAACAGAAGTGGCTCTCTTTACACTTAAATCCCAGTTGTCAGTGATACAGCTATTCGTAATCGGCACATTATCTGTATACCCTTCTACCATTACTTCTACTTCAGGACGTGCTGCCACAATTTGTGCAATTTTTCCTAAAACCACATCGGCTCTAGAAGTAATCGTTGCGCTACCACTGGTATATAACATTTTGTCCGAAAGATTAATATAAACAACTGTTTTGTCCACTTTAATTTCTACATCTTCATCGGCGATACCATCTTTTAACATGGTCGTTAAATTTACTGCCAATGCTAAATTGATAGAATCTGCTTTCGTTTTAGCTGCTGCTATGGCATTGATGTACTTATCTTTTCGTTCTAATTGAGAAAGCGTTTCTTTGATATTTTCACTAGCGGATTGAGATAAAACGGTTAAATCTCCAACTTGCTCTACTTGCTTATCTCTCTGTCCTCTAATATCTGTAATTTGTTCTTTTAAATCTTTAATCTGTTGATCTTTAGATTGTGAAGTTGCCTGAGCAGTTCTCAAGTCTCCTTTTAGTTTCTCCTTTTCTCTTTCGCAAGCACTAATTTGAGCCATGTAATCATTTAATTTTTCGCCACATTCGCCCAATTGGCCATTCGCTGCACTTAATTCAGTTTGTAATAATTCGTACTGAGACTTGGAGATACAAGAACTCATTAATAAACCAAAACAAAGAAAAGTAAATAATTTAGTTGTTAATTTCATAACTGTACTAATTTTAGAAGGTGTAAATTTATGTTTTTTGAAATACGTTTTGATAGTAGATTTTGTTCAATTAAGAGACAAATCTATTAATAATTTAGGAAATATGTAATTAGTTTGCTTTCAGTAAATTAAAAAAAGGTAGTGAAATGGTTCACTACCTTTTTAATTGGCTATTTTTTGTCAGAATATTGGCTAATTAGAGGTCAGAAGCCAGAGCGTTTATTACATAAAATGTCAGAAGTCAGATAATATCCAGTTAAATTACTGGCTTTTAGAATCTTGTACCTAATAAATCTGACTTCTGACAATGAAATGGTCTGACAGAAAAATTTATTTTTCGGTCTGACATCTGACTTCTAATATTTACTGCTTATCCGCAGAACTAAATATTCTATTCCAATTAATACCTTTTGCCGCACTACCTTCTTTGGTAGAGAACCAAATAAATAATGGTTTTCCTACAACGTGGCTATGCGGTACAAAACCCCAAACTCTTGAATCTTCGGAATTATGACGGTTATCTCCCATCATCCAATAATAATCTTGTTGGAAAGTATACTGGGTGGTTTCTTCATCATTAATATAAACTCTACCATTAGCAATTCTTAAATCATTCTTTTCATAAACGCTGATGATTCTTCGATAAGGGGCAATTGTTTCTGGAGTAATAATCACTGTAGCGCCTTTTTTAGGAACATATAATGGGCCATAATTATCAACTGAATTATTTTTGAAGTTGTCTGGGTCGTGTGGAAATAAACGAGCTGTTTCATAATTGTAGGCTACACTAATACCATTTGCCCTTAAAGAATCAGCCTGCTCTTTTTTCAGTGTATACATTAATCTACTGCCATTGCCAAATCTAAGATTTCCTTCATCTACGCCCCAAGTTTGTAAAATAGCTCTATCCATTCCTGCTGGCAAATTTACCCAGTACATATCATTTGGAATGATTTCAATACTAGGATCCATCGTTTTGATTTTTTCTTTTTGTGCTTCTGATAAAACTAACATTTTATGTGTTTCAGAAGCTGGATTAGTTCCGTCATTATAATATAATTGATCCTCTGGAGAAATGCCCCAATCTGAAAAATTACGCTCGCTAAGTGGCCCTTTATGTTTTACTAAATATCTAAATTGGACATTGGTAGGATTTTTAGCTGCTTTTCCATTAATGTATAATTGTCGGTCAATGATTTGTAAGGAATCACCTGGCGTTGCGACACATCTTTTGATATAATGGTCCATTTTATCAATTGGGCGAGTCACTAATTCATACCGACCTCGGTCAATCGCAGCAGCAGTTTGATTAGGAATAGCATTTCTTCGTTTATCATAGATACTCCAAGTTCTACCTGGGATGACATACACACTATCGCCTTCAGGATAATTGAAAACCACAGGGTCATTTTTATCAATTGTCTCTATAGCAGGCAACCTCACAGGAGAAATACTTGGGGTTTCTAAATATGATTCTGCATCCATAATTGGCAAACGATTATGCAATAAAGGAATCATAGCAATCGTCTCAGGCGTTCTGATGCCATAATGCGCTTTACTTACAAAAAGATAATCTCCGACCAAAAGCGACCCTTCCATTGAAGAAGTTGGAATGACATAAGCTTCAATTAAAAACATTCTAATAAAAGCAGCTGCAAATACTGCAAAAAAGATAGCTTCTGTCCATTCTCTAACCGCAGATTTCTGATAAGGATTTTTCGCCATTAATCGTTTTAGTTGTAAACGATCATCTGCTTTATAAGCTTCCTCAATACTAGCTTGGTAAGCCGCTTCTTTTTCTAAAGTAGGGCCATCATATTTATCACCAGGTTCTTTTCCGATTAAGAAAAAAGAAAGTGGAGCATATAAAACAGCTAAAGCACTGTCTTTAAAGTCATATTTTTTAAAAGACCGTACCATATCCACACACATTCCCGCATAGATAAAAATGTTCACTATAGGGATTAAAAGTAATAAGGCCCACCATTTGGGCCGACCAATTATGGTACACCATTCTGTAAAATTTACGCCTGGGATGAGTGCTTTATTAGCATCCACTCCTGCTTTTGTGAATACTTTACGTAAGGCGAAACTCAAAAGGACATAGGAAATAAGTATGAAAATAAGTATGGACATGCTATATCTTTAGTTTAAATACAAGGACGATTTTTAAAAATAACTGCAAATATAATCGAATTTAGCTACTGTCGTAGTTATCCTATTGTTAAATTAGGTAGTTCTAATTTTTTAATTTAAAATATAAAAGTGTACGGTTTTAAAAAGAGGAATCTTTAGCGCCTATTTTTATTTAAACTAATTCTAAATAATATTGGAAAATTACCAGTAGGATATGTATTTTCGCAATTATAAATAAGTTACTTTTATTAAAAACAATATAAGTGACTGATTAACAATTGATTAAAATAATATTTTAAATTACAACTAGAATCATTTTTTACTGTTGAACTTGTTTAAATGTAAATTTTAGGTTTTAAGTATCTACTTAGTTCATTTATTAAACGCTAATATTGTCTACAATCTCCGTCATACTTGCCGATGCCCAATACCTTATTAGAGTTGGGTTAAACCATATTTTGGAGGATAATCCCGCTATGAATGTAATAGGAGAAGCAGTTGATGAACAAAGTTTGTTAGCCTTAATGGATAAAGAAACAGTAGATGTAGTTGTTATGGACTATAACCAACCGAATAATTTTAGCATTGAAACCATTAAAGTTTTAAAAGAAAATTATCCTGAAACGGGCATACTTGTCATAAGTGCAGATAATGAAAAAGATAGTATTTATGAAGTGTTAGAAGCAGGCGTAACTAGTTTTCTAACCAAATCTTGTGACGAAAAAGAAATTATTGAAGGGGTACATGCTGCTACTAAAAAACAAAGATATTTCTGCAAAAAAGTCATGGATTATGTTTTTGAACGTTCTTTTTCTCCAACAGCAGCAGATTGCGCCCCAACACCCTTAACAGTAAGAGAAATAGAGATTGTTCAACTAACAGCAACAGGATTGATTGCCAAAGAAATTGCTAGTAAATTAGCTTTAAGTACCCATACGGTCTATACGCATCGAAAGAATATTATGCGTAAATTAAAAATAAACACCGCTTCTGAGTTGATTTTATATGCGGTTAATAATGGAATGATTAAGTAAATCGTGGAAACGATGAACTATTGGTTAGTCTCTGAAAACTAAAAATTTAGGGAAGTCTATTGTTCTCAATTTATTATTTCTTCTAGACAAGTCCTTTGTCGTGTAAGCGTTAATTCTCTTCTTATTCCTTTTTGATTCCCTTAAATTACTGCAATTTTACCCAGATTTATTTCGAGTTAACTTTCATTACTAAATTAACCAATAAAGGTATTTTCAAAACCGAAATATTTAACACCCATGTACAAACAGCTAATAACCAACCTCTTATTTTTCTTATCTGTAGTTAGTTTCCCATGTATAAGTGTTGCTCAAAACTCGACCTGTGACAGTGCATTAATTGTTGAGGAAGGCAATTATGAAGTAGCTAATTTTGTTGGAAATGGTGCCGTATTTCAAGGGGCAACAGCCGCAGTTTGGTATCGGTTTGAGCCAATAACAGATGGCGTTTTTACAGTAAGTTCCTGTGATGGGGGAGGAGATACTCGGTTAGTAATCCTGTTACTAGATAATTGTAATAATGTGGATAATTTACAAATAATCAATTCTGTAGAAGATAATTGTGCCGATGGAAAAGGTGGAAATTCCGCTTCGACCCTAGAAGTGGCGGCAATTGCAGGTGTTTCTTACGTCATTTATTGGGATAATGGGCAAAGTGAGGATAGTTTTACTTGGCAGTTATCTTTTAAAAGTGTAGAAAATTCAGGCGAAGGTGCTACTTGTGAAACCGCTATTCCAATTACGACGGGCGTACATCAAGTAGATAGTTTAACAGGCATTGGTGCGGCTTTTTCGGATGCTGTAAGTGCCAAATGGTATCAATTTATTCCTGCTCAAAATAACTTGTTAGCGATTGATGCTTGTGAGAGCGAAGTAAATACTCGGCTATTTGTTTTTGAAGAAGGATGTGAGTTCAGCCAAATTATTGGACAAGATGATGATGGTTGTGGAGTAAATGGTGCTTCTTTATTAGGGGATGATATAATTGTAGATAGTGGAAGGGTATATTATATTTATTGGGATGATCATTGGTCTAAATCAGGCTTTAATTTTCAATTGGATTTAGCGGATATTCCGAGTGCGATAGAAGCACCTGTTTGGGCAACAAATATTTCTGTTTATCCAAATCCTGCTGATAGTCGTCTCTTTATTGATTATGATTTTATTAAAAATAGAAATATAAAGATGACTATTTATAATGGTTTGGGACAGGCTATTTTAAAGGAAAATTGGACGACTTTCTTTAATGGAAAGGTTGAGATTTCTCTAAGTAATTACTCGGAAGGTATTTATTTTTTGAATCTTTCTACTAATGATGGTCAATTGACTAGGCAATTTGTTATTAATCGATAGAGAATTTATTTGTCTTTCCAGTTAATTGTGCTACCTATCCAGATTGGAATTGAAATTGTCATTGCCATTGAAATTGTAAATTAATTACCTATCAATAGGCAGGTATTAACCATTCTAAATAGCCCAAGGTCTATCTCGACTCTTCAAAGAAATATGCAGATGGTCACCCGTTCCGCCATGTCGTAACGTATTAAAACCCATCGCCTTAAAATAGAGTTGTAATAAGCCATTTCTAACCCAACTTCGATTTTTAGTCCGTACATCAAAAGCATGAACAAAGCCATTTTTCTGTTGATAATGCAAGGAATTTTTCTTAGATTTTAAACCCATTTTTCGATAATCTTCTGGTTGACGGTTAGCATCCGTCATAATTAAGCCATCATCTAAATGGATAATTGTGCTAATACTCAAACGAAGAATAGGGTGGAGGCTCGTAAATTCTTTTTGGACCGTATTATGCTTGGCATTCTGTTCAGAGAAAAAATAAAGGGCATGCACACTATAACCCAATACTAAAATAAGCGCCAAAATTAATTTTTTCTTTAAACTACCCACCTTTCCAGTTAAACTTCCGTAGAAGAAAATCATATAGATAATTAACAAGAAGGTCGTAATACCCGCAGCACCAAAAATGGCCATCCAAGAACCATACGCTTGCTGCTCATATAGATAAACAGCTCCCCTTACGAAGCAGATAAAAGGCAAAATAAGTAACAAAATAATTTTAAAAATAAAATATAAAAGTGTCTTCACGCTTAGACAGTTTTGAATGAGTAAACCTCATTGCTTAAAAAATAGTTGGGTTGTTTGGTATTATAAAACCAGCAATTGCTAACTCGAAGTTAATCTTATTCCACGAACAAATTAAAAATCTTCTACCGATGCTAAGAAACACTAGAAAAACAGCTCTTTTTTTACCTTATTTGTTGTTTTTTGCCTTATTAACAGGCTGTCAATCTTCAAGTGAAAAAGCGACCACTGAGACGAACGATGGAACTGTAAAGATTGAAATGAACAAATTATTAGGAAAATGGCAATCTGTTACGAATCCTAAAAACGTGATTGAATTGACGAATGAACGCATGTTTTCTTATTATGATGACTTAAAACTATCGGATGAATCGCTAGTAGTTTATCAAGATTGTGTCTCTCGTTGTGTGCCAGAAGGGGTGACTCAAATGCCTTGTATGGTGACAGATGGAAAACGAGCAGAAAATTGTTTTGAAGTTTTAGAATTGACCGATAAAAGCCTATCTTATGCGCTGATAAGTGGAGAAAGAAAAGTCTTTAAATTTCAGAAAATGTGATCACTAAAAGTAAAGGGTAGCACACATCGTTTTCTATACAAGCTACCCTTTACTTATACTGCTTTAGGTTAAGAATCGGACATTCAATTTTTAAAATTGTTTTATTGTTATATGGCTATATTGTTGATAAACAATATGTTACTTAAAGACGATGCGTGTTGCCAACAATATAGCCATATAGCCATTTAACTATTAAGCGGTTTAAATGTCAATCAATGCATACAATTCAATACAAAACACCGCAATTAACTGTTTTTGAAAGCGCCCTTTTTAGAACAACTTCTACCTTAATAGAAACGGAGGAGTTCTTATTATTAGTTGACCCTAATTGGTTACCCAAAGAAATCGAAAATCTTCAACAAGTTGTTAAAAGAAAACAAGGCAATAAGCCCCTATACCTTTTATTTACTCATTCTGATTACGACCACATCATTGGTTATCGAGCCTTCGATAACGCACAGATAATTGCTAGTCAAGCTTTTGTTGACAATAAAGAAAAGACTAGTATTCTCCAACAGATTAAGGATTGGGACGATGAAAATTATATCAAAAGAAATTACCCGATTGAGTATCCGACCGTAGATATTATCATCAAAGCAGATGGACAGCAATTACAAATTGGCGAAACGATTCTTACTTTTTACCTCGCTCTGGGGCACAATTTTGATGGCATCTTTACCATTATTGACCCATTGGGTATTTGGATAGCGGGAGATTACCTGAGCAATATTGAATTCCCCTACATTTACCATAGCAGTGATGCTTATGAAAAAACATTAGCGAAAGTCCAACCTATCTTGTCTACTCATTCCCCTAAAATATTAGTAACTGGTCACGGAGATGTGGCATTAACGCATCAAGAAATTTTAAAAAGACAAACAGATTCCTACAATTATATTCACACTTTAAGAACTTCCATTCAAAAAGGGGAAACCTTCGATTTTGAGCAATTGATGGAGGGGTATGATTTTCCAAAGATTATGAAAGCATTTCATAATGGAAATGTTAAGCTGCTAACAAAAGAATGGAGGAAGTAGGAAATAAGCGTATTGGGGGCATCTTTTTTGTAGCTTAGACGGCTGATCTGAGTAGGCGTGTTAAAGCTACTCAGATCAGCCGTCTAAGCTACGGTTAATAACCATAAAAATTAATTGAACAATTATTATCCGTGGGGCTCTAAATTCGTGGGGGAATTACACACTATTTGTTCAAGTTATTTTATCCGATACCGAATTATCAATCTGTGATACAATCATTCCATAAATTTTACTTTTCTGTTATGTTTCTGTGATAGATAAACTGTAAATTTGTAGGGTATTTATTGCTAAAAGAACTTAATTTTTTAAAGCAATATTCACTTAAATTTAAACACGTATCTTTTTTCGTTTAACACTAATATTAAAAATATATGATTAAGAAAATAATTTTTTGTTTTGTGGCAGTACTTAGTTTGGTGGCTACTAGTTGTGGACAACAACAAGGAACGGCTTTAAAGAAAGGAAATAAATTAGCGGACGTACCTGCCGTTGCAGATTACATCGCAGGAAAAGGATTGGATAAATATACGGTAGCTACTTTCGCAGGAGGCTGTTTCTGGTGTACAGAAGCTTCTTTTGAGCGAATTGAGGGTGTAAAGGAAGTCATTAGTGGCTATTCTGGCGGAGAGATTAGTAATCCTCCCTATAGATTAGTTGCTAGTGGCGGTACGAAACATGCAGAAGCGATTCAAATTTATTATGATGAAAAAGTAGTTTCTTTTGAAACGCTCCTAAAAGTTTTTTATGTAGCTCATGACGGGACGCAAGTAAATCGACAAGGACCAGACCGAGGGCCACAATACCGCTCTGAGATTTTTTACCATAATGAAGCGCAAAAAACAGCTTCGGAAAATTATATCAAAGAATTAAATAATTCTGGTAAATATAGCCGCCCAATTGCGACTTTAGTCAATGGCTATAAAGAATTTTGGGTAGCAGAAGCTTATCATCAAGATTATTATCCAAGTCACCAAGACAATCCTTATATCGCCAATGTCAGTAAGCCTAAAGTAGAAAAGGTGGAAAAGACATTTCAAAAGATTTTGAAGCCAGAATATAAAAGAGGAAGTTAGTTGTAATCGTTAATGAATCAAAGTAGCAACTTTTATTGTACATCATACACCTAAATTTTTCCTTTGTGTACTTCTGTGAAGACTCTGAGTAACTCTGTGAGACAACTCAACTTATACTTAAAAGGTTATTTCACAGAGTTTCACGGAGCACAACACAGAGGTACACAGAGAAAAATAGGTAAGCATATTACTTATTGATGAATACCCACAAATAATCACTAAAAAAGAATCCATGAAAAGTATTCCGTTTGTGAATTTATTATTTGCCTTTGCTTTTTCCATTCAATTGAATGCGGTAAATGGCAACCCTGAAGAATTAGGTAAGGTCAATTGGATGAGAAATTTTGAAGCTGGTTTGGCACAATCAGCCACTTTAAAAAAGCCTGTATTTTTATTGTTTCAAGAAGTACCTGGTTGTAGTACCTGTCGAAATTATGGACAAAACGTATTGAGCCATCCATTAATTGTAGAGGCCATTGAAACGCTATTTGTACCAGTCGCTGTTTTTAATAATAATGGAGGCGCTGATGCAAAAGTGCTAAAATATTTTGGGGAACCTGCTTGGAATAATCCAGTGGTAAGGATTGTCAATAATAAAAAACAAGACTTAATCCAACGAGTTA
>JAFMDF010000289.1 GCA_017857395.1 Bacteroidota bacterium
AAGAGGCATATAATGAGGCAAAAGAATGCTATGGGGAGCGAAAAATCTTGGAAACAGCCGAATCGAAAATTAGATTGATGGTAGCTGTTTGCGCCGTATGCTATATGCTTTGTTTGATTCATGGACTAATTGATTATGAAAAAAGAACTCCTAGGTTTAAATTGACCATAAATGAGTGCTAAGATAATCTCATCTTGACATTCAAAATCGGCGATAACGGCTTCTCTAAATTCAATTTAATTTGTGAAATTTAAAAGCCTTTAAAAAGACTTTTTTTTTACGAATAAAACTAATTCTTTCGAAAAATAACCTTTATTTTGGCTTCTAAAGCAAAATAAAGGCTATTCACTTCAATCATATAATAATAATTTCTTTTGTTATAAGTACTTATCTCCACGTACTTATATCCTTATATCTTTTAATTAGATTTTCCAAAAGAGATTATCATAAAACTATCTAATGTCAAATATATCGATCAGCTCTAAAAAACCAAAACTTTCTTTTTGGCAGATATGGAATATGAGTTTTGGTTTTTTGGGTATCCAATTCGGATTTGCCCTGCAAAATGCCAATGTTAGTAGAATATTCGAAACCCTTGGTGCATCTAAAGATGAATTGCCTATTTTATGGTTGGCAGCTCCTGTGACAGGTCTGTTAATTCAACCAATTATTGGCTATTATAGTGACCGTACTTGGCATCCTAAATGGGGACGACGACGTCCTTTCTTTGCTATAGGTGCTGTTTTGGCAACCATTGCTTTGTTCCTCATGCCTAATTCTACCGCACTTTGGATGGCGGTTATTATGCTTTGGTTGATGGATGCTTCCATTAACATCAGTATGGAACCTTTTCGAGCATTTGTCGGGGATATGCTACCTAACGAACAAAGAACAAGTGGATTTGCGATGCAAAGCTTTTTTATTGGAATAGGGGCAATCGTTGCTTCTGCACTCCCTTATATTTTTACCAATTGGTTTGGAGTGAGTAATGTAGCAGCAGATGGAGGTATTCCTGATTCTGTTAGGTGGTCTTTTTATATAGGAGGCATTGCCTATTTTATTGCGGTAATGTGGACGGTTTTCAATACGGAAGAATATCCACCTGATGATATTGAAAAAATGAAAACAGAAAATGCGGAACAAGGCATTTGGGATGGCATTATTGAATCTTTTATGGGGATTTTTAAAATGCCTAAGACCATGGTGCAATTATCTTTTGTCCAGTTCTTTTCTTGGTTTGCCTTATTTGCTATGTGGATTTACACCACATCAGCTGTAACCAGCCATATCTATGGAACAGAAGACACTACCTCTGCAGCATATAATGAAGGGGCGGATTGGGTAGGCATCTGTTTTGCTATTTATAATGGTATAGCAGCCCTCGTGGCATTTTTACTTCCAGTAATTGCTATATATACTAGTCGAAGAGTCACCCATTTGCTGGCTTTGGTTTGTGGAGCAGTTGGTTTAATTTCTATTTACTTTATTACGGATCCTAATTTACTGTTAGTGTCAATGATTGGGGTAGGCATTGCTTGGGCAAGTATTCTGTCCATGCCTTATGCTATGTTGTCTAGTATTCTTCCAGCAGATAAAATGGGCTATTATATGGGGGTCTTTAATTTCTTCATTGTGATTCCACAAATTGTTGCAGCTGGTATTTTAGGCTTTATTTTAAAATCCTTTTTTGGAAATGTTTCTGTCTATGCCTTAATTATTGGCGGGATTTCTATGCTTATTGCGGCAGCACTTTGCCTGATTGTAGAAGACAATGAGGAAAGGGGTAGCTTGGCGCAAGATGAATTATAAATTAAAAAATAATAATAAATGAAATTCTCCGATAAAATACTTTTAAAAAAATACCTATTCCTCTTTTTTATTTTCTTTTATAGTAGTTGTACTATTAATAACAAAATAGAAAAAACGACCACCGTTATACCTCCTGTGGAATCGACCGTTTCTAATTTTTGGAAAAATGCAACGGTTTATTTCTTATTAACGGACCGATTTAATAATGGAGACAAAACAAACGATTTTCCTTTGAATCGAAAAAAAGATGGTGCGGTTTTGCGGAGTTTTGAAGGTGGTGATTTAAAGGGAATTACCTTAAAAATTAAAGAAGGGTATTTTGATAAATTAGGGGTAAATGCTATTTGGATGACCCCTATTATTGAGCAAGTCCATGGCGCTACTGACGAGGGAACTGGAAAAACCTACGCTTACCACGGCTACTGGGCAAAAGATTGGACTCGCCTAGACCCTAATTTTGGAACAGAGGCTGATTTTGCAGAGCTCATTGAAACGGCACATCAACATGGCATACGGATACTCATGGATGTGGTCATCAATCATACGGGCCCAGTAACAAAAAATGACCTACAATGGCCAGATAATTGGGTGCGAACAGGACCTACTTGTCAATATAAAGATTTAGAAACTACCGTCTCCTGTACCTTGGTAGATAATTTGCCAGACATTAAAACAGGTAATAATGAGGCAGTTGAATTACCTACTTTTTTGAAAGAAAAATGGGCAGCAGAGGGTCGGTTAGCTCAGGAAGAAAAATCGCTTGATGCTTTTTTTGAAAAAACAGGTTATCCTCGTGCGCCAAGATTTTACCTCATCAAATGGTTTAGAGATTGGGTTCGAAAATATGGTATTGATGGTTTTAGAGTGGATACCGCAAAACATACAGAAGCGGAAATTTGGAAAGAATTGAAGCACGAATCTAGAATAGCTTTTCACGAATGGAAACAAGCGAACCCTGCAAAAGCGCTGGATGCTGAAGATTTTTATATGGTAGGCGAAGTATATAATTATGGGGTAGATGGTGGCAAAAATTATGATTATGGAGACCAAAAAGTCGATTTTTTTGCCAATGGTTTTGAAGGTCTTATCAATTTTGCCTTTAAATGGGATGCTAAAAATTCTTATGAAAGCCTTTTTAGCAAATATAGCCAAGTCTTAAATGGTAGTGAAATGCAATCAGTTAGTGTCTTAAACTATCTTACTTCACACGACGACAGCTCGCCCTTTGATGCAGAACGATTAAAGCCTTTTGAAGTTGGCACTAAATTGTTATTGTCGCCTGGAGCGGCTCAAATTTATTATGGCGACGAAATCGCCCGACCTTTAGTAATTGAAGGAACGCAAGGCGATGCTACTTTGCGGTCTTTTATGAATTGGGAAGATTTAAACAAAAAAAGTACAAAAGATTTGCTTAGACATTGGCAAAAACTAGGGCAATTTAGAAAAGCGCACCCGTCAATAGGTGCAGGCAAACATGAACAATTACAAGCTAAGCCCTATCTATTTAAACGAACGCTAAATGCGGACAATCATCAAGATAAAGTATTGGTTGGTTTAGATTTAAAGCAAGGACAAAAAACGATTCCTGTTTCAGCTGTTTTTGAAAACGATATGGAGGTTAGAGATTTTTACTCCGGAAAAACAGTTACCGTTAAAGCAGGAAAAATTCAACTAAACACAGACTTTGATATAGTTTTGATAGAAAAAGTGAATTGATTAGGTTACTTTTCTGCTCAAAGAATTCAATTAAAAAAAACATTAGAATAGGTGAAAATTACTTTTAATATTCAATACCATACGGAATGGGGACAACAAATTGCAGTCCTTGGCGCTGTTCCTGAATTAGGCCAAAATCAGCCTTCCAAAGCTTTTCGGTTGCGATACCAGAATGATGGCATCTGGGAAAATCAAATAGACGTAGAAGAACCGCTTGAAAATTTTGAGTATAAATATGTTCTGGTAAATGACGCCTCGGAAGTATTAGAAGAAGAAGGCGCAACAAATAGACTCCTTAAGTTAGGTAAAAAAAGCAAGGAACATTTATTTCTGAAAGATTCATGGAAGATTAAAAATCATCCGAATAATCCCTTATATACTTCTGCTTTTCAGGAGGTTATCTTTAGAGCAGAAAAATCTACAAGCAAAAAAACAAAGGCAAGAGAAGGGGCGATTTCGCTAAGATTTCAAATCGATATGCCTAGCGTAACGGCGCATCAACAAGTCTGCGTTTTAGGAAATATTCCTCAATTAGGGAATTGGGATAGAGAGAACCCTTTATTGCTTGGAAATGAGTATGCTCCTCAATGGTCAGCGGAAATCGCTGCCCAACCTACTCAGACAAAGATTGAATATAAGTACGGAATTTATAATAAACAGTCTAAAAAAATAGAATTTTTAGAAACTGGAGGTAATCGTTTTTTTGAGCGACCAATTATTAATCCACCCCACCAAATCATACGAACCGATGAATTATTTAGGTATCCTAGTGAAAACTGGAAAGGGGTTGGGCTAGCAATTCCTGTGTTTTCCCTACGAAGTGATAGTGGATTTGGCGTAGGAGAATTCAATGACCTTCGATTATTCGCTGATTTGTCAAAAAAAATGGGCAGTCAGATGATACAAATTTTGCCCATTAATGATACAACCGCTACTTTTACTTGGGTGGATTCTTATCCTTATGCGGCTATTTCCGTATTTGCTTTACATCCACTTTATTTGAATATTGATACGATAGAAGGGTTTCGGGAAGCGGTCAATCAAAAGGAATATCAACGGGAGAAAAAACGACTTAACGCACTTTCCAATGTAGATTATGAAAAGGTGTTACAACTAAAACTAAAATTTACTAGGCAGATATTTGAACAGCAAAAAACAACCTTCTTAAAAAAGAGTGCCTTTAAAAAATACCTAAAGGAAAATGGACATTGGTTGAAACCTTACGCTCTTTTTTGTTATTTTCGAGATACTTACCTAACGGTCAATTTTAAGGAATGGAAAACAGGAAGTCGATTCTCTAAATCCCTCTTAGCAAAATTTACAAGCCCAAAAGCTGCTCATTATGACCAAATTGCTTACTATTATTTTTTACAATTCTATCTAAATAAACAATTAAAAGAAGCGGCTGACTATGCACGAAGTCAGCAAGTAATTTTGAAAGGAGACATTCCAATTGGAATTTATAGGTATAGTGTGGATGCTTGGGTTGCTCCTAATTTGTATAATATGAATGGTCAATCAGGCGCACCACCCGACCCTTTCTCTGATACTGGACAAAACTGGGGTTTTCCTACTTATAATTGGGAAGAAATGGCCAAAAATGGGTATCAATGGTGGCAAAATCGTTTGAAACAATTAACGGACTATTTTGATGCTTTTCGAATAGACCATATTTTGGGTTTTTTCAGAATTTGGGAAATTCCTTTGGAACAAGTAGAAGGTTCTTTTGGGGTTTTTAATAAAGCTATTCCTATTGCTGTTCAAGAGTTTGCTGAAAGAGGCATTCCCTTTGATTATGACCGTTTCTGCCAACCCTATATTCCAGAACACTTAGTTTATCAATTATTTAAAGCAGACGCTGGCTTTGTATTGTCCACTTTTTTAGACGTGAAAACTGCTGATTTTTATCAGTTTTTGCCTCAATATGATACCCAAAGAAAAGTCGAAGCTTGGTTCAAGCAAGAAGCCCTCCCTGATAAGCTACCTTTGAAAAAATTACTTTTCTCTTTATTGAGCAATGTCTTATTTTTTGAAGTCCCTGGTTCTAATAAAACAGCCTTTCACCCTCGGATTGAATGTTTGAAAACACCGTCTTATCGGGATTTAGACAATGACTACCGACACAAAATTAGCGAATTATACCTCGATTATTTTTATCATCGCCAAGAGGATTTTTGGCGAAAAGAAGCAATGACAAAACTCCCTGCAATCAGAAAGGCTACCAATATGCTAATCTGTGGAGAAGATTTGGGCATGGTCCCTGCCTGTGTAGGAGGCGTAATGGAAGAATTGGAAATACTTACACTAGAAATTCAGCGAATGTCCAAAGATGCACAATCGGAATTTCTTCAATCCAAAGACATCCCCTATTGGTCGGTTTGTAGTCCCTCTACCCACGATATGTCTCCCATTAGACTTTGGTGGGAAGAAATGGCACAACCACAAAAAATACGTTTTTATCAACAAGAACTACAGCAGTATGGACAGCCACCAGAAAAATTAACCCCTTTTTTAGCAAAACTTATATTGCAACAACATTTGAATTTCCCTAGTATGTGGACGGTCTTCCCTATACAGGATATTATGGCGATGGAGGGAGAACTTCGCTGTGACAACCCAATGGAAGAACGAATAAATGTGCCTGCTAATCCTCAACATTACTGGCGATTCCGATTTCATCTAACCTTAGAAACATTAGCTAAAAAGGAAGATTTTATTAGTTCTTTTAAGGGGATGGTCAATTCGGCAGGCAGAGGGTTTTGATTTTATTTGACAAAAAAATGAGTGATTTAGTTCGATATCAAATATTCGGAATGAATTGGATTTACCAATATTCAAATATTCTGTTAAATAAAAAAGTAAAAATAGAATGGTAGTTGATCAAAACAAATTAAATATGAAAGTAGCAATTACTCTATTGATAATAACTCAAATGTTATCAATGAACTTATTTGGACAGAGAGAACCTTTAGAAATAGGAATTATTGGGCTAACTCATACTCATGTGCATTGGATATTTAATAGCGATAAAAGAAGTGAATTTGAAATTGTGGGAATAGTAGAGCCGAATAAAGAATTAGTACTTGAATACGCGAAACAATATCAATTCTCAATGGATTTAGTATATGATACAATTGAAGAATTAATTGATGCTAAACACCCAAAGGCTGTTACAGCTTTTGGAAACATTTACGACCATTTAATGATTGTTGAAACTTGTGCTCCTCGAGGGATTCATGTTATGGTTGAGAAACCATTAGCCGTTAACTTAGAACATGCTAAAAGAATGGAAAGTCTTGCTAAAAAGCATAGAATCCATTTACTAACTAATTATGAAACAACTTGGTATCCTACGAGTCATAAAGCTTATGAATTATTAAAGAAAGATTCTATAGTTGGCGATCTCAGAAAAATAATTGTAAGAGATGGTCATAAAGGACCCAAAAAAATTGGAATAAACGAAGAATTTTTAGAATGGTTAATAGATCCTGATCTTAATGGTGGAGGTGCTATAATAGACTTTGGTTGTTATGGTGCAAATTTACTTACTTGGATCATGGAAGGTGAAAAACCAAACAAAGTCACCGCAATTACTCAGCAACAGCAACCAGAAAATAACCCTAAGGTTGATGATGAAGCTATTATAATTTTGACCTACGAACATTCTATTGCCATAATACAAGCTTCTTGGAATTGGCCAATTGGAAGAAAGGATATGGAAATTTATGGTCTAAAGGGGGCTATTTATTTAGACAATCGCCATGATTTGCGCATACGCTTAGCAGAAGGATACGACGGATTTACTGAAGAAAAAATAAATTTACAAGAAAGAGAATCACCATACGATGATCCTTTTGCTTTTTTCGCTGCAATAGTAAATAATGAAATCGAATTACAGCCTTTTGATTTATCCTCTCTTGAAAATAATGTGATAGTAATGGAAATTTTAGATGCAGCAATTAAAAGTGCAAATTCAAACCAATCAGTTGATTTAAAATGACTACTGCTAATTAGTAAATCTTCATGCGGCATGCAGAGCCAAGCATGAAGATAGTGTTTTACGGAACTGGGTTATAATTCAGCAGGATTTGTTGCTATTAAGGAGATTGAATGAAATAAATAGAGATTGAAGTAAACTTCTGAAGGATTTGGAACCATGTCTAATTCTGCGCCATAATCTTTGAATGAAGTAAATCTCAATTCGCTTTTTCGTCTTTTGCCTTGTAAAAATTCATTAACGACAATTCTATATAACCAAGTTCGAAAAGAACTTTTAAAATTGAATTGCGATAATTTGGTAATCACTTTTATTAAAACTTCTTGCGTCAAATCCATGGCGTCGTTTGGGTCGTGCGCCATTTTCCATGCGACATTATAGATGATTGGTTGATGCAATTTCACCAATTGGTCTAGGGCTTTGCGGTCGCCGTTTAAGGATTCTTTGACCAAAATAACATTGTCTGCTTCTGAATATTTTGAGGATAATGGATTTTTCATGATTTTAGTTTTCTGATTAGATGCACAAAATAGGAAAGTGTTGAACTTAGTGTTTTCAGCCATTGGTATATGAACTAGGCGCTTAGAGCACGTTTAATTTAAGATATTAGAACAAAAGATAAAAGATTGACTGATTCACGGTGGGAAGTTATAAAAGAATATATACCTATCCAAAAAAAAAGAAATATACTCAAAAGGAGAATGGGTATTATTATTTCCACAACTGGAAAGAGGCAGGAGCATTATTAAGACTAAATAAAGGTCTAAACCGAAAAGGGCGAAAAAGAAGAGAATGGAATGGATTTTAATTGTTCTAGAGATGGTAGTTCAGGTCGTTGGTATAACAGAATAAAAAATGCTATTATTCCTGCCACCATAAATACTACTAATCCAGACAACATACTGTTACCTAAACTTTTGCTCAATACAGCATTTGCACCAGTTTGAATTGGAACAAATGCTCCAGCTAGTAATGCTAATAGCATAAAAATCCATTGTTTTTCCATTTTCATCGTTTATAAATTACTTGCGTTTGTTTAATTCTTCAACTATTTTTTTTGCTGCGATAATTAAGTTGTGATTGTTCATTTTTTTTATTGTCTTCTGCCTTCTGCTACAGCAAAAGTGTTCTCATAGAATTGTCTTCCTGCGATTTTCCCATTTTTCATATTAAAAAGTCCAACAAAGTCGCTGTCTGCTATTTTTTGAGTCTTGTAATGTTTGAATTTAAAATGCCCAATCATAAAGACTTTATTTCCTATCTCATAAAATTCTTTGGCATCAAACGCTAATGCTTCGTATTCACCAAAAAGCAATCCTGTCAGGTTTTTGTATCCTTCCAATCCTTTATGTGTCATTCCTGCCCAAGGGATAGCATTTTCCAATTTTGGATTGTTTCCCGATGAAACTATCCACTCAAAATTAGGGTCTGCATAATTTGCAAATGCTTCTTCTATCTTTCCTTCATATTGTAGGGCTAAAAAATTTTGCACTACATCTTTGTTTTTTAAAATCTCCATTTTTAATATTTTTAGGTTCTATTACTGTTATTTGATAATACAAAGATATAGTAGAGACGTGCGTTAGGGTTAACCAAAATCTTTTGAAAAATGACCAAAATTTAATTAATCAAGATTATTATATCATTCTTAAATCATAGTCAATCCGCCATCTACCGTTATAATACTGCCCGTCATATAAGGATTTGTCAAGGTTGAATAGTAAGCATAAGTCAATTCTTCTGCTGTTCCTAAGTGTTTAACGGGTAATGTTTTTTTTGCCCAGCCTTTGTAATTTTCTTTTTCATTAGCTGACCAAACACCTGTAGCAACTACTCCTGGTGCAATGATGTTCACTCTTACAGGAGCTATTTCCAAAGCCAAGGATTTTGCATAAGTAGCTACAGCGGCACTCGCTGCATTCATTATAGATGCTCCATTTTTTGATGGTTTGTAAATAGAAATACTTGAAGTAACAACCATTGCGCCTTCAGGAGAAATATACTTTGCTGCTGCTCTGGTCACATTGAATGTTCCTCAGAATTTTTCCATACCTCTTTGTGCAGTTTCATTGGTCATTGATTTAATGGGTGACATCAATTTAGTTTTATCTGAAACCGCTGTGAAAGTCAAAAAATCAAATGCGCCTATTTCTTCAAATACCTTTTCTACCGCTACGTCATCCAGCATATCCATCGTGTGAATAGATGAAACACCTGAAAGTTCTTTTTGTACTTTCCCTAATTTTTCTCTAGTTCTACTTATCAGGTAAACAATTGCTCCCTCCACTGAAAACATTTTGGAAAGTGCTCTTCCTATTCCTGATGAAGCACCGACTACCACTACTTTTTTATTTTTAAGAGAAATCATACTTTTTTGTTTTTATAGATTAATTACCGCTCAAGCATACTAAATCCAAAATTGGGATTCTTACCATTGTATTAGTACCCTTAATGGTATATGTATTGATTCCATTTTGGACAAAGGTATTCTCAATTAAAGAAAGGAAACAAGGATAAAAAAATGAAAACAGCGAATATCATTTGGGTATCCGCTGTTTTTGTTTTCTCAGAATCAATAAAGTAGGAGAATAAGGTATACGTTTGGTTCCGATGAAGCCTCTAATCTGGATATTGCAAATGGGTCTTGAAATGAAAGCATTACATTTATAGCGCTACCAAATATGCTTTATTATCGGTCTATGAATCCTATAGCTACTTCTTTATGGTGCAGAGACTTACTGGAAAAGAAATTACTAACAGAAGTTGATGTTCCTTCACTTGTTTCTGACGAACAAGCAGCCAAGAAAAAAAAGCAGAAAACTAAATTGTTTGAGTTTAGGGTGTTTTTCTGAAGTGTAGTTTTGTTGTACATAGTAAGTTTGTTTATAGGCTGAAAGTAGAAGGGATATTCTTATAGATTCATTCTATCAGCGATTTCCTGCATTTTTCTAATAGTCTTAGAGCCTTTTAAAACAGGGTATTGAAAGCTATAGGATTCAGCCAAGATATTTTTCCTTTCTTCTTTGTTTAAATCCCATCTTAAAAGCATAGCATCAAGAAATTCAAGGTTATTGAGAATCACTAAATCAAGAATACTAGCATAATCACGCTGATTGCGATTGGTTGGTTTATCGGTATTATGTAATCTCCATTCTTTAGCCGTATTGCCAAAAACGATTTTATTGAGCATATCACTCTCACTAGCTAGAGGTAGCCTTTTTTTATAGGGTTGTGGATGGGTAAGTAGTCGTTCATCCGTTTGTGCAATGATGGAGGTGACCAAGAGGGAGTAATTTCCGCTGGTAAGAGACCGTTTGATATTGAAGGGGTCACCTAGTCTTAGATGCTCTTCTGCTTTTAGTCTTTGAAATTCTTTGTTAAGATAGACCGAAAATTCAGGACTCAACCATCTACAGAAGTCTAAGGCAATATCGCTATGCGCAAAAGTGCCTCCATTTCGGCCAGGTTTAGATATGAGACCAACTGCATTCATCTCATCAATGAACTTCTGTGGAGTAATACTTTTTCTATTATCAATGGCTTCTTGTATAAAGTAGGGCATTTGCCCTACTTTAAAATTTTCGTTGTGGACCTTTTCCCAAGTCATTAAAAATGATAGGGTACTTTGGTTACGTAACCAATTCTGAATAGTAAAGGCAGGTTTACTTTCACTACTTCGCTTCGCTATATCTGTTAGACTAATAAAACCGTCTTTATTTATAGAAATAGCAAGTCCCTCAACGGTCAATTTTTGTTTACTCATTTATGTGTGTAGTATTATCATTTTTAATTATCGCTCCTCCCTACTCTATCATAGCGTTTTCAAATCGACTTATTAATTTTTTCATGCTGATAAAAAGTGGTTCACCGAGGACCTGAGCCAACTTTCAAAAACAAAATTTTGTATGTTTTTTATTAGAACATATCGGTCATTTTAGTAGATTGGATTTACGCCTTACAAGTGATTCAAAGATACAACTTTTTTGGCACATAACTTAACTAATAATGTTCTAAATGTGAAGATTTTGCACTAGGAAATTAATGTTTATAGTATGTAGTGTTGTTTTACTCATTAGTATTAAAGCTAAAAAGAAAAGAATATCTGAGTAATAATATTCTTTTAAAAAAATGTAAATTTTCATAACTTTTTTTAAAAGAATTTTTGAATTAGACTAAGAACCTTTATTCAAAGCATTATTTCTAGTGGTTTACGCATGAAGTTCTAAATAGTATTTATTGTAACTTTGCGGTT
>JAFMDF010000290.1 GCA_017857395.1 Bacteroidota bacterium
ATTTTCTTGATGACAAGGGAAGCAGGAATTATTCGACATTTTAGTAAAGATTCGGGAGATTTACCTTTTGACTATATCCGACATTTTCATGAAGCAGAGAATGGCGATTTTTGGTTAGCAACCAAAGGGGCTGGTATTATTCGTTGGAAACCTTCTTTAGTGGAAGGGAAATTGTCTGAGAGCCAGCAGTTTACAAGTAAAGAAGGTTTGACTAATGATTATCTTTATGCCGTATATGAAGATGACTTTGGAAAACTTTGGATGCCTAGCGATGAAGGTTTGATGTGTATGGACAAGCAGACTTTGAAAATTAAAACTTTTTTAACTGAGGATGGGCTACCACATAATGAATTTAATTTTACGGCCCACTATCAAGCAAAAAATGGGACACTTTATTTTGGAGGATTAGGTGGTTTAATTAGTTTTCATCCTAGTATTTTTTCGGATTTACCTGAAAATAATACACCACTTGTTTTTACTAAATTCTCTTTATTTGAAGAAGGACAAAAGGCTATTGTTGATAAAACATCACAATTAAAAACTACTAAAAAAATTACACTTAATCCAACAGATAAGTTTTTAGAATTGGAATTTGCCTTGTTGGATTTTGATCATCCTAAATTACATACTTATGCTTATCAAATAGAAGGGTATAGTGACCAATGGAATTATATTAATGAAAACCAATTACGGATTACTAGTTTGCCTTATGGAGATTACCGATTAAAAATTATAGGTAAAAACAGTAGTCATGGTTGGTCTAAACAAGAACTAACCCTAGATATTGAGGTACAAAAACCTTTTTATTTAGAAGTATGGTTTATTGGATTGTCTATATTGTCTTTATTAGGTTTAACTATTGGGGGAGTGAAATGGCGTTTACGAAACTTGCAAAAAGACAGAGAACGATTAGAAAAAGAGGTCGAAAAAAGAACAGCAACGATTCAACAACAAGCACAAAAGTTACAAGCATTAGACAAAGCGAAAACTCGATTTTTTTCTAATATTACCCATGAATTTAGAACGCCTTTAACTTTAGTAATTGGGCCTTTAGAACAAGTAATGGAAAGGAAATTGACAGAAAAAAGTAAAGGGAAACTAACGAGTGTATTAAAAAATGCTCGGCATTTATTAGGCTTAATTAACCAGTTATTGGACTTGTCTAAATTGGAAAGTGGTCAAATGAAAGTAGAGGTAACATATGGGGATATTAATGCTTATACCAGAGAGTTAGTCCATAGCATAAAGCCGTTAGCTGATAAAAAAGAGCAAACGCTTCAAATTGCTATAGCGGAAACAGCATGGAAAACACAATTCGATAAAAAGAAATGGACTAAAATTATTTATAATTTATTGTCCAATGCCATCAAATATACCCCAGAAAAAGGCACTATCCAACTTGAATTACAATCTAATGGCGATGGGCAAATACATTTAAGGGTCAAAGATTCGGGAATAGGGATTAAAAAAAGCCAATTAGCACAAATTTTTAACCGATTTTATCAGGTAGATGATTCTTCTACTAGACATCAAGAAGGGACAGGGATTGGTTTAGCTTTGGTAAAAGAATTGGTAGAATTGCAAGGCGGAAGTATTGACGTAGTTAGTGAACATCAGAAAGGAACAACCTTTGATATAAAATTACCCGTTTTTGAAATGTCTATGGTGATTGAGACGGATATTTTACCAATTATTGGAATTGAAAAGGTTTCTCAATCACAAATTTCTGAAGAAAAGCCTCTCCTCGTTAAAACCCCAATTCAATCTAAGCAGAAGGAACAGTTAGTAATATTGATTATTGAGGATAATGCAGAAATGCGGAGGTATATAAGAGATTGTTTGGATGAAAGGAAATACCATATAACAGAAGCTAGTAATGGAATCGAAGGAATAGATAAAGCGATTGAGCTGGTTCCAGATTTAATTATTTCAGATGTAATGATGCCTGGTAAAAATGGTTTTGAAGTAACGGAGACGCTTCGGTCAACTATGTCTACTTCACATATTCCAATTATTTTATTGACAGCCAAATCTGCTTTAGAAAGTAGGTTAGCAGGTTTTAAAAGTGGAGCAGATGTGTATTTAACCAAACCATTTAGTCCACAAGAATTGAGCCTACGCATTCAAAAACTAATAGAAATTCGAGAATTGATTAGGAGTAGCGTTGGCAAATCTACCTATAAAGAAATTAAAGAGCCTTATGAAAAAGAAAATCACTTTATAAAGGGTGTACGTAGTATTATTGAAAAACATCTAACTGCAATAGAGTTGAATGGCGAGTTTATTGGTCAACAAATGGGTATGAGTAGAATGCAACTTCACCGAAAACTAAAAGCATTAATTAATCAAACTGCTAGTGATTTTATCATGGGAATACGTTTACAAAAAGCCTACGAATTATTGCAAACTCAAAATTATAATAGCTCAGAAGTGGCTTATCAAACGGGTTTTAATTCTCCTTCTTATTTTTCTAGGACTTTTAAAAAGAAATATGGTTATACGCCTTCTGATTTATTGAAGAAGGAAGGGGTAATTTAGAATGTTGGCTCTTAAAGTTAAAGGGTTTTCTTATAAAAATAAAAAATGTCTTTTTTAGTGATTTTCTTAAAGTTATTAGCCGTTACTACCTTTCGATAATAAAGGCTAATAACTTTTAGTAAGACCAATTTTTTCTATTTCATTGTTCCTTATGGAAACTTCTTCTTCTTAGCCTTCTGCATCGGATTCAACAACTTTTTCGATTTATGCTTTTTAAAGACTTGGAATCGACTTGGTAATTCCTTCACTGGCCAATTATTATTACTTTCATCAATATCTGCTGTTTCGTGATAAGGGTCAATCACAATACCTTTCACTTCTTTATCTTTGACAAATACTTTGGTAAACTTAGTCTCATTTTTACGCCAAATTTCCACGGGAATCTTTTCGATTTCCTTTGTCCCATCTTTGTATTCCCACTCAATAATCACAGGCATGACCAAACCGCCTTTATTGCTGAAATGTAATTCGTAGTAATTATTACTACCAAATTTTTCCTTTTTTTCTTTTTTAGAAAAAGTTTCCTCGTAATAATAAGTAGTAATATTAAGGACAGAATCTTCCGTATTCCAAGGCTCATAATTGGTATAAATATCTCGCAAAGCAGGGTCTTGACTAACGGCTGTTTTGATACCCGCTTTCTCATTATTTCTTTGGGCAATATGCTTGCGAGGTTTCTTTTGTTTACGTGGAAAAGTACGCTCTTGTTTTTTAGGGTCATTTTCCAAATCGACCTTATACCATTTGATGCTATCTAAGGAAATATCTACCGCATCAGTGCCATAAAACCAACCTTGCCAAAACCAATCTAAATCTACACCACTTGCATCTTCCATCGTTCTAAAAAAGTCCGCAGGTGTTGGGTGCTTAAACATCCAACGGCGCGCATATTCTTTAAATGCATAATCGAATAATTCTCGGCCCATAATGGTTTCCCGTAGCATATTTAAACCAACTGATGGTTTATCATAAGCATTTGCCCCAAAATTGATAATATTCTCACTATTGGTCATAATGGGTTCTAACCTATCTTTAGAAGAACGCATATAGCTGGTAATCAAATCTGGTGTACCGCCCCAATGCTTGAAATTGGTATCAAACTCTTGTAAAGTGACAAATTCTAGAAAGCTATTAATTCCTTCATCCATCCAAGTCCATTGTCGTTCATCACTATTCACAATCATTGGAAAGTAGTTGTGCCCAACTTCGTGTACAATGACGACTAAAGCCGCAGATTTTGCCCGTTCTGTGTAAGTGCCATCTTCTTCCGCCCGTCCTGGATTAAAACAAATCATCGGATATTCCATCCCATTCGCTGCTTCTACAGAGATAGCGGTAGGGTAGGGATAAGGGAAAGTATATTTGGAATAAGTCGCTAGTGTATGTGCGACTGCTTTGGTCGAATATTTATTATAAATCGGATAAGCTTCTTTGCCATAATAGCTCATACACATCACGCGCTTGCCATCTTCATTAAAATGTGGCATGGCATCCCAAACAAATTTTCGGCTACTTGTCCAAGCAAAATCTCGTACATTATCTGCTTTGAAAATCCAAGTTTTAGTATCCTTTGCTTTTTTCTTTTTTTCGTTCTTTTTCGCTTCTGCTAAAGTGATGATTTCTACAGGTGCTTTGGCATTCTTAGCTTGAACCCATCGTTTCTTTTGTTCGTCGGTCAAAACATCGCCATAGTTCAAACATTCTCCCGTTGCAGCCACGACATGGTCAGATGGAACAGTCATTTTGACAACGTAATTACCAAAATTTAAAGCAAATTCCCCTCGTCCTGTAAACTGCTTATTTTGCCAACCTTCCACATCAGAATAAACGCACATTCTAGGAAACCATTGAGTAATGGTATGTAAGTAATTACCGTCTTTTTCAAAATATTCGTAGCCACCTCTACCGCCTGCTGCGCCCATACGGTTCGAAATATTATAATACCATTTGACATTAAAAGAAAATTTTTCTCCTGCCGCTAATGGTTTAGGCAATTCTACCCGCATCATGGTGTAGTTAATGGTATATTTTAAAGGTACGCCATTTTCATCTGTTACTTCTTGAATTTTGTGACCAAGGCCTTCTAATGCTTCCGAAATATTTAAATTTCGCATAGCACGCTCACTCATCTGGGGACGAATACTACTGCCATCATCAAAATTATCTGGATTATGCGGGTCGTGTTCATTCTCATCTAACTGTAGCCATAAATAGCGCAAAGTATTAGGCGATTCATTATAATAAGTAATCAACTCTTTGCCATTTAAGCGTAGATTTTTTTCATCTAACTCACATTCAATATTATAATCGGCATTTTGATGCCAATAATCTGGCCCTGGTGCACCATCGGCCCCTCTGAAACTATTCGGATCTCTAAGTTTTTGACCGAGTTGCTCAAATTTATTGCCGTGATTGGAATTAGGATTATTTTGGCTAATTGCCAAAAATGGAACGGATAAAGCTGCTACCAAAATTAAAGTAAACAGCGTGACTGATTTTTTTTGCATGGTTTTACAATAGTCAGGATGTTAAAAAAATATGCCCAAAATTAATATATTTTAGCAAAATCAGTTTTTTATGGAAAAGGAAAGTTTAAATAGGGGGGTAAATACCCGAAAAAGGTAAGGATTAAGTACCTTGGGAGACCGTTTTAAATAGGTTCAAAAATTTAAGCTATGAAAAAGCAAAGTGACCTTACTAGAAGAAATTTCCTGCAACAATTAGGCCTTGCAACAAGTGCAGCTATTCTACCCTTGCCTTTCTATACAAATTGTACCGCGAGTGGAAAGAAACCTCAATCTCCCCTTAAGTTTGGCATCATGGCAGATGCCCATGCTGATTTAATTCCAGATAAAAATGAGCGAATAGAAAAATTTATTAGCGAAGCAATTGCAAAAGAAGTAAACTTTATTATTCAATTAGGCGATTTCTGTTTTCCTAAAAAGGAGAATAAAGATTTTTTAGCTATTTGGCAGCAATTTAAAAATCCCAAATATCATTTATTAGGTAATCATGATATGGATGTTTCTTCTAAAGCGGTTATCATGGACTTTTTAGAAATGTCTAAAAAATATTATTCCTTTGACCAAAAGGGGATTCATTTTATCGTGTTAGATGCCAATTACCTGTATGCAGATAATGAATATAGCGATTATGATACTGCTAATTTTTATGTTGATGATGCCTTGAGAACTTACATCAATCCAGCACAAATTGAATGGTTGGCGAATGATTTAAAACAAACTAATTTACCAACGATCGTCTTTTCTCATCAAAGTTTAATCAATCCAATTTGGGGCATAAAAAACCGAGTACAAATCCAAGAGTTACTGGAAAAAGAAAACCAACGAGCAGGATTCCAAAAAGTTATCGCTTGTTTTAACGGACACGATCATATTGACTTTCATCGAACGCTTAATAATATTCATTATCTAGAAGTCAATAGTATGTCTTATCAATGGATTGGAGAAAAGTATAGTAATAAAACTAGATATCCCGCAGCTTTATATAATCAATATGGGAATCTTGATAAATTGGCGCCTTATAAAGATGCTCTATACGCTTTTGTGGAGTTAGATATTTCAAAGGGGCAGTTAAAAATAGAAGGTATTCAAAGTGAATGGTTGGCTCCTTCTCCCGCTGATTTGAAAATGCCTAAACAGGTTTATGGTGCGCAATCTTCTCCGATTATTTCTAATCGAGCATTAGGACTAAAATGAGCTAAAAGGATAATTAATCAAGTAGCGAAAAACTGGTAGCACAGGATTTATCCTGTTCTGTTACAAGGTCTTTAGGCCTTGATTTGTTGAAAATAGGATAATATGAATAAAGAAAAGAAAAAAGCACTTGCTAACCTATACAAAACCACTTTATTAAATGATGTCCTTCCATTTTGGGAAAAATATTCGATAGATAAAGCACATGGAGGTTATTTTACCTGTTTAGGCCGAAACGGGGAAGTGTATGATACGGATAAATTTATTTGGTTGCAGGCTAGACAAGTTTGGACTTTTTCGATGCTTTATAATCGAGTAGAAAAAAAGCAAGAATGGTTAGCTATTGCTAAAATAGGCATCGACTTTTTAAAAAAACATGGACGAGATGACAAAGGTAATTTCTATTTTTCGCTAGACCGAACGGGCACACCTTTAATTCAAGCTTATAATATTTATGCTGATTGTTTTGCTGCTTTGGCTTTTTATGAGTACGCCAAAGCGACTGGGGATAAAACTTGTTATGATATTGCGATGCAAACCTATCATCAATTTCTGGCTAGGTTAGAAAACCCTAAAGGTCGATTTGAGAAATCAACTGGGAATCGGACATTGCAATCCTTTGGTTTACCGATGATGACGGCTTACCTTACTTCGGAACTTGCCGATGACCTAGAGGTAGCACTTTTACAAAAAGTATTGACTACCTGTGTACAAAAAATAACCAAAGAACATTACGATGGAGAGTTAAGCATCATTCGAGAATTTACCGATGCCAAAGGCGTATTTATAGATTGTTATGAAGGTCGCTTAATCAATCCTGGACATGGAATAGAAGCGATGTGGTTTTTAATGGACGTTGCTGAAAAATTGAAAGACGAGCAACTACTGGTTTGGGCAACAGATGTTTGTTTACAAATTCTTGACTATAGTTGGGATAAAAAACATGGCGGTATCTTTTATTTTATGGATGCAAAAGGAGCGCCGCCGCAACAATTAGAATGGGATCAAAAATTATGGTGGCCACATCTCGAAGCCTTAATCGCTTTATCCAAAGCCTATGCGAAAACGGGAAGGAAAGATGTAGCAGATTGGTATGATAAAGTCCATCAATATACTTGGGAGAAATTTCCAGACCCAACTTATGGGGAATGGTATGGGTATTTAAATCGGGCTGGAGCACCTTTATTGAATTTAAAAGGAGGCAAATGGAAAGGCTGTTTTCACGTACCTAGAGGTTTATTTGAATGTTGGCAGAATTTTGAAATATAGCAATTGGGTTTTGCCTATCATCCAGTAACTTCCCAACATTAATTCGACAATTAATATTGCTAGATGATTTTACTAGAAATAATTACCCTGAAATCACCCTAAAATTACCCAGTAACGGGAAGTTACTGGGTAATAGGGCTTCTTAAAATATTTCAAATGGAGGATTGTTGGAAAGATTTTGCAAATTGCATCCTTGAACTACTGAAAGCCAACTACTAACAGACAGTTAAGACAAAACGAATGAACCAGTACCATGAAAAAGCTTTTACTTTTAATAGCGGCTCTCCTTTTATTATTAAGCGCCGTCATAGGCAGTAATGACTCCTTATCTGTTCAAATTGAATGGAGTAATTTAACCCAACTTCCTCCTGCTAAAGGAAATACCGTTCAACCTGGCGTTGCAGGCGCTTTCATTGGCGTGCATAACGATGCGTTGTTAATCGCAGGTGGCGCCAATTTTCCCAATGGCCCAGCTTGGGAAGGTGGCACAAAAGTGTATCAGGAAGCGATATATGTTTTACAAAGAACAGGGACAAACGACTATTCTTGGCTAACAAACAAACAATTTAATTTACCAGAAAAAATAGCTTACGGCTTGTCTATTCCTACCAAAAATGGACTTATTTGTTTAGGTGGGATGGATGGCACAAAACTTTCAAATACAGCCTTTTTAATTAAATGGGATAAAGTTGCCGAAGAAATAAGCATTGAAGACCTACCTGATTTACCCATTCCTTTAGCGAATATGTCGGGAGGGAAAATAGGGAACGAAATATATGTAGCAGGGAGTAATGAAACGAATGGGGAAAAATATTTCTGGAGTCTTCATTTAGCAGATAAGCAAAAAGAATGGGCCCACTTACCAACTTGGTCAGGCTCGGCTCGGACACATGCCGTAGGAGTCGTTCAAAATAATGGAGAACAGGATTGTTTTTATTTGTTAAAAGGACGAATGAAAAGGAAAGATGGTATTAGCGAATTACTAACAGATGGCTATATCTATAATCCTCCTAAAAAAACTTGGACGGAAATAGGTAGCCGTTCCTCAAAACAAGCCATAGATTTTACGGCTTCCGCAGCGACAGGCATCCCGATTGGTGCGCATCATATCTTATTCTTTGGAGGGGCAAAAGGACAAATCTTAAACCGATTAGAAAGGTTGAATCAAACAATTGCTACTACAGCGGATAGCATTCTTTTGTTAAACTTACAGGAGGAAAGAGACAGCATTATGCGCAATCATCAAGGTTTTTCAAAGGATGTTTGGGCATTTCATACCATTACCGAAACTTGGACAAAAGTAGGCGAATTACCTAAAGGTAGCCAAGTAACCACGACCGCTTTAAATTGGGGTGGAGATATTATCATTCCAAGTGGTGAAATTTCTCCTTGCATCCGAACGCCTGATATATTAGTAGGAAAACCTCAAAGTGGGCAGTACTTCGGTACTTTGAATTATGTAGTTGTCATCATTTATTTATTAATGCTAGTAGCCTTGGGTTTTTATTTTTCTAGAAACCAACAAACAACGGATGATTTTTTTAAAGGAGGGAATCGGATTCCTTGGTGGGCGGCTGGACTGAGTATATTTGGCACTCAATTGAGTGCCATTACCTTTATGGCGATTCCAGCAAAAACTTTTGCCACCGATTGGTTATACTTTTTTTTGATGATGACCATTATAATGATAGCTCCCTTTATCATTCGATATTTTCTGCCTTTTTATCGTCGATTTAATCTAACAACTGCCTATCAATATTTAGAATTACGGTTCAATTTATTGACTCGATTGATTGGTAGTTCGATGTATATTTTTTTACAATTAGGCCGCTTGGGCATTGTCTTATTATTGCCTTCTTTTGCACTTTCAGTAGTGACTGGAATAAGTGTTGATACTTGCATTCTAACCATGGGTGTTTTAAGTATTTTATATACGGTACTTGGCGGAATCGAAGCCGTTATTTGGACAGATGTATTACAGGTTTTTGTTTTATTAGGCGGCGCATTACTCTCCTTGATTATACTCTTTTTTAACCTGAACACGCAAGACATCATTACGCATATTGGAGATTATGATAAAATGAAAATATTTGATACGACTTTGGATTTTTCATCGGCTACTTTATGGGTCGTTTTATTAGGTGGTTTTGCATCGAATTTAATTCAATATGGTAGTGACCAAACCGTCGTACAACGATATTTGACTAACAAAGATGAAAAAAGTGCAGCTAAAGGTATTTGGATAGGTGCTTGGATGACGATTCCATCTACGCTTATCTTTTTTACTTTAGGAAGTTTATTATTTGTATTTTATAAAACCCAACCAGCCGCTTTAAATTTTACCCTTGAAAAAGCGGATGCTATCTTTCCGTGGTATATTATCAGTAATCTTCCTGACGGAATTTCTGGGCTATTAATAGCCGCCATTTTTGCGGCCTCTATGTCTAGTTTGGATAGCAGCATGAATTCTGTTTCAACAGTTGTCACCACCGATTTTTTTCGACGTTTATGGCCCTTGTCAAACGAGGCTGCTTATTTAAAATTAGCGAGAAGCACAACGGCAATCATTGGCATTTTAGGAACTGGTTTAGCACTAATGATGGCAAATTGGGGAATATCCTCCCTCTGGGACCAATTTAATCTGATTGTTGGATTGTTTACAGGCGGCTTGGGCGGAATTTTTATCTTAGGTATATTTACCGAAAAAGCAAATGGGACAGGCGCTGTTTGGGGTTTGATTTTGAGTGGAGTTTTACAATTTTTAATTAAAGAATATACCGATATTCATTTATTATTATATGCTTTTACTGGCTTGATTTCCAGTTTTACCTTGGGTTATTTGATTAGTTTATTAACCTATAATCCAGATGAGCCTGCAAATAAATGGACGATAAAGACAATTGAGGAAGTACGGCTGGGAGAGAATTAAGACTAGACTGTCAGGTTGAAAATTGTTGATTATAACGGATTGCGGTGATTCGGAAAATTAACCCTTTTAGGGGTTTTATGTCGGTAGAAAATTGAGATTTACCTTAATTTTACCGTGCCTTGTAGGTACGGAATGTAATACATAATGTACCTAAAGGCACATTTTTGATTTGTAAAGACATATTTTTCTACCGACATTTTGTCCTGCTGGGACAGTTTTACCAAAAAACGTTATGATTAGAAAAATTGGTAAGTATCCGCTGGTAATAGATGAATAATCAGCATTAAAAAAGATACACATGAAATTAAAATTAAAAGGATTGATCGCTGCCCCATTTACCCCTTTTGACAAAAAAGGAAATTTAGCTTTATCACAGATAGACCAATTGGCAAAATTATATGAAAAAAATGGAGTGAACGGCGCATTTATTTGTGGGTCAACGGGCGAAGGCGTAGCCCTTACTTTCAAAGAAAAAAAGCAAGTAATGACTGCATGGGGTAAAGTGAAAAGTACCAAAATAAAAAAAATATTTATGGTAGGTGGGACTTGCTTAAAAGAGATGCAAGCTTTAGCAAAGCTTGCTCAAAAACAAAAGATGGATGCTATTTCCATTTTATGTCCTTATTATTTCAAACCTGCCAACTTGGAGCGGTTGGTTGATTTTTGTAGTGAAGTAGCGACGGCTACCCCAAATTTGCCTTTTTACTATTACCATATTCCTGCTTTGACAGGCGGCCATTTCTCCATGTATGAATTCTTAAAATTGGCAGACGGTCGCATTCCTAACTTGGCAGGCATTAAATTCACCTACTTTGATTTGATGGATTTCCAAAATTGTAGAGCCTACAAAAATGGTAAATATCAAATTTTATGGGGAACCGATGAAGCCTTACTTTCTGGATTAGCCGCAGGTGCAACAGGTGGAGTAGGGAGTACCTATAATTATGCTGCTCCATTATATAATAATATTATTGCTGCTTTTAATAAAGGTAAGATGAAAGAAGCCAGCCGATTGCAGGATAAAGCTGTTCAAATGGTTAATTTACTAGTCAAATATGGTGGTAATGAGGCAGGTAAAGGATTTATGAAATTGATTGGTGTAGATTGTGGTTGGTTTCGTGCGCCCCTTAAACCATTGAGTAAAAAGCAATATTCGGCACTTGAATCAGAGTTGAAGGAAATTGGTTTTTTTGAATTTTGTAGTAAGGTTTGATAGTGCTATAGATGCTAAGAAGTATAGGTTATAAAAATGGAGGAAGAGTTA
>JAFMDF010000044.1 GCA_017857395.1 Bacteroidota bacterium
GAAAGAAATTGAAGAATATTAACTGCCGCTAACTTCTTGCGCAAACCACTAGGCATTCCTAAAGCTTATCATCAAACCGTTTTTGAATTGTTTAAGCGTTTACAAAATAGAGAAAAATACCAAGGCTCTGGAATGGGCTTAGCTAATTGCAAAAAAATAATTAATAAATTAGGGGGTAAAATTTGGGTAGAAAGTGATGGGCAAAATGGAACTACTTTCTTTTTTACGATTCCTATAACTACCACTAACGATACAACTTTATTATCAAAAAAATCAGGAATTAACGCTGCTGATAATACTGTTTTATCAGCTTAAATTCGTCCCATAATACATCATTTTTTAATCTACTCAGCGTATTTCCCCATACTATTTTAGTAATGATGAAAAAATAAATACGTTATTTCTAAGCAATTCCAGCAACGTGAAATAATATTTACAAAACAATCAAATATTTAACTAAATTTGTAGGTATCATTCATTTTTAAAATCTTTAGATTGCCTACAACACCCTTACCAAATTTTATTACTAATCATACGACTTTACCATTGATTGCTGCGCCCATGTTCTTGGTTTCTGGCCCAGAACTGGTCATTGTGTGTTGTAAAGTAGGAATTGTAGGTTCTTTTCCCTTTCCCATTGCTCGTCCAATTGGGATTTATTTGAATGAATTGGAAAGCGGTATATTATAAAACACAAATAAGCAGCATAGAAAATTGGGGTCAAAGCTACGCTCCTTTGGGAGATTTTGTGGGCATTTCGAGTTACAGACAGAGCCAGAGCGATGCTCTTTTGTAGAAAAGGAGCTTTAGCTCCGATACCGTCTGTAAAAATTCGATTAATACTCCATTTTTTATAGGAGCGTAGCTTCGACCCCGTTTTTAGCAAAATGTATACATCAGCGTCGCATCTTTAAAAATAACAGAAAATTAATATCCTAATAATATGAAAAAAGTATTCATTCTAGGTGGTTATCAAACAGACTTTGCCATCAATTATAAAAGAGCAGGCAAAGATATTTATGACTTATTGCAAGATAGCGTCATCGGTGCATTTGAAAAAACAGATATAGCGCCCAAAGAAGTAGAAAGTGCGCACATAGGAAATTTTGTAGGTGAATTATTTTGTGGACAAGGACAGTTAGGCGGTATGTTTGTAAGCATTCATCCAGATTTAGTGGGTATTCCGACGGCTAGACATGAAGCGGCTTGTGCTTCTGGTAGTATGGCAGCTTTTAATGCCATGGCTGAAATCGAAGCAGGTCGCTATGATTTGGTTTGTGTATCGGGTATTGAAATGATGCGGAATGTTGGTGGCAAAGCAGCAGCAGAACATTTGGGGGCAGCCGCTTGGATTGGCAAAGAAGCACAAGGTGCGCAATTTCCTTGGCCTTATTTGTTTAATGAAATTGGAGAGATGTATGAGGAACGGTTTGGATTAAAACAGGAACATTTAGCAGAAATTGCCAAAACCAATTATGAAAACGCCAAAAGAAATCCTAAATCTCAAACTAGAACCTGGGGCTTAGATGACCGATTTTTTACGGAAGATGAACAAATCAATCCAAAAATAGAAGGCAATTTACGAAAGTCAGATTGTGGTCGAATTACAGATGGTGGTTCGACTATATTTTTAGCGTCCGAAAAATATGCTAGGAAATATGCCAAAAAACGGAATATTCCCTTTGAAAATATCCCTCATATCAAAGGTTGGGGACATCGCACCGCACCAATGTTATTAAAAAATAAATTGGAAGGAGGCAAAGCATCGACTTACCCTTTTCCGCATTTAAGAGGCACGATTGAAGACGCTTATCGGAGAGCCAATATTTCGGGTGTCGCAGATTTAGATGCCATCGAAACGCATGATTGTTTTACCATTACCGAATATGTGGCATTAGAACATTTTGGGATAACCGCCCCAGGAGAAGCTTGGAAAGCTATAGAAGAAGGACGGATAAAAATGGATGGTTGTTTGCCTGTGAATCCTAGTGGTGGCTTGATTGCAAATGGACATCCTGTGGGCGCAACGGGTGTTAGAATGTTACTCGATTCCTATAAGCAATTGACTGGGACGGCTGGTGATTATCAGGTGGAAGGGGCTAAAAATGTGGCTACTTTGAATGTTGGGGGGAGTTTGACGACTATGGCTAGTTTTGTTGTTGGGAATTAAATCATAGTGATTTTGAAAATCACCATGATTTGGATTGCTGTAACTTGATTCGACTATCTCGTCGTCTCCAGACGGACGCCCGTTATAAAGAAGTAAATGTCATTAAAAACATAAAACCAAATTAACATGAATAAAAGTAAACTAAGATTAAATTGTTATTTTTTATTGCTAGTGCTAATCTTTAGTTCTTGCAAAACGGAATTAAAACAACACATTCCTAAAAAACATCCAGAATTATCTCAAGGCCATTATGACAAATATTTAAACTTACTAAACGAAGCATATAGTTCTGACAATAAGTTTGAAGCAGCCATACAACTCGCAAACCTTAAAGCAGAGACAGAAATAACTTATCAGATGCTGAATGCTGGAATCAAAGAAAATCAGAGTTGCTGTGAAAAAATTTATAATTGGTATTGGATGTATGATAGACATAATTTTGGGGTTAACCTTGTTAAATCTGATACAATCCTCTATAAAAAATCAGTAGAATTATGTGATGCTTTATATAAAAACAGTTCTTATGAAGCTTTTGCGATAATGAAAGATCAAGAAGAGAAGCATGCTGTTGCTAGTCGAGAAAAAGAGGATAGTACAAAATTCAATCTAGAACTTGTCAAAAAATTAAAACAAATTGATTTTGATGATCAAGATATAAGGAATAGAAGTAGTGTTAAATCAATTACTCCTGAACTGAGAAATGAATTACATCTAAAAATGGAAATTATTGATTCCATAAACTTAGTAAAAATTGATAAAATATTTAATGAGTTTGGATACCCCAGTCGAGAATTGGTTGGAAGAGAATGCAATTTTACTCCCGCCCTAGTAATCCATCACAGTAATAGCCTAGAAACGAGGTATAAATATTTACCATTTCTTGAAAAGGCAGTTGAAGATGGATTATTAAATAAAGGAACATTAAATATGATAAAGAGAAGAATTGAAGATATGGAATTAGACCAAAAGTAAAGATTAAAAACAAAGCTTAATTTTTTGAATAACTATTGTAAAGAATACACTTGTCAGGAGACAAGCAGATAGCCATTTCCAGTCTGGAGACTGAAAATATCGGGTAATCTACCCAATAAATAATTGTTCCTAATTTATGAATAAACAAGTAATCATACCGAAAGATTTAAAATACTATTATGACAAGTTGCATTTTGCTCCAGCAGTAGAAAGCCAAGGATTTGTTTTTGTTTCTGGATGTACTGGCGTAAAGATGGATGGTACTTATATCGGATAATGAAAGTGACCAATTTAGGCAAGCATTTCTGACTATTGAGAAATCTTTGACAGAAGCTGGACTTACATTTGATAATATTGTTGAAATAACCAGCTATCATATTGGTCTTAAAAAACATCTTAGAGCCTTTACGAAAATAAAAGATGAATTTATTAAAGCACCTTACCCTGCTTGGACTGCTGTAGGCATTTCAGAATTGGCAGTAGAAGGCGGAATCATTGAGATAAGTGTTACTGCAACAGCAATCTAAAAATAAAATGAAATTATTCACCGATGGAAGTGTCCACACAAAGTTAAATATTGGCTTTGGCGCTTACTTATGGATACTCGAAGAAGAATGGTCTCTAGACGCCCTAAAAGCAAGGGTGAAAGTAAAACGATTTGAGGATACTTCTTCCACCAAATTAGAATTACAAACTTTACTTTTTGCACTGGGAGAAGTATCTAATAATGGACAAAAAATAACCATTTATACAGATTCCCAAAATATTATCGGGTTACCCGCAAGACAAAAACGATTGGAACAAAACAATTTTTATTCGGCAAAAAATAAATTATTGAATAACCATGAATTATATCGGACGTTTTTCCAACTAACCAATCAACTAGATTGTGAATTTGTGAAAGTAGTCGGACATTCGCCAAAAAGTACAAAAAATACCATCGAGCAAATTTTTACTTTGGTAGATAAGGCCTCCAGGAAGGCTTTACGGGAAGTGACTCGAAATTGAATTAAAAAATATAGTAATTATGATGAAGAATGATGTAATGAATTACGCCCTTGAAGCGGGAAACCCTTATTTATTAGGCGCGTATGCCCCGACTTTCAAGGAAATAGTAGCAGAAGATTTAGAAGTAATTGGAGAAATTCCAAAAGATATAAATGGGGTCTATGTTCGGAATGGTCCGAATCCTAAATTTACGCCAATTGGACATTATCATTGGTTTGATGGGGATGGGATGTTGCATGCTTTACAAATCAAAGATGGCAAGGCGACTTATAGGAATCGCTGGATTAATACCAAACATTTTAAAGAGGAAGCTAAAGCAGGTAAGACCGTTTGGCATGGGGTCATGGGCAATATGCGCGAAAATAAAATGGAAGGCCGATTACCTTTAAAAGATTCGGCGAATACGGCGGTCTCCTTTTTTAATGATAAATTATTGGCAGGTTGGTATATGTGTGGCGATTTATACAAGGTTGACCCCATTACTTTAGAAACAGAAGGTGTCGAAGATTTCAAAGGAACAATGAAGTCTAAAGCGATGGCACACGTCAAAGTAGATGAAGTGACGAATGAAATGATTTTCTTTGATTATGGGCCACAACCGCCTTTTATGACTTATGGTGTGGTAGGTAGTGATGGAGTCGTCAAACATTTTGCAGAAATCGAATTACCTGCACCTCGTTTACCGCATGATATAGGCATTACCCAAAATTATTCCATTCTAATGGATTTGCCTTTATACCATAGTCAAGCCGCTTTAAGAGCAGGAAAAAGTAGCATTACTTTTAATCGAGAAATGCCTAGTCGATTTGCTATTTTACCTCGTTACGGGAAGAACGAAGATGTCCGATGGTTTGAAGCAGACCCTTGTTTTATTTATCATGTAGTAAATGCTTGGGAAGAAGGCGATGAAATTATTATGGATACTTGTGTTACGATTAATCCAACACCACAAAAGGATTATTCTAACGCTATGGAAAAACTGAATGCTTATTTAAGACTAGAAGCTAATGTCAAACGGTATCGGTTCAATTTAAAAACTGGCGAAACCAAAGAGCATTGGATAGATGATGCGTTTACCGAATTTCCATTAATCAATAGCCGTTTAAATGGTCGTAAATCTCGCTATTCTTATATCCAACATTTTGACAACTCCACTATCATGCGCTTTGATGGCGTTGTAAAATATGATACCGAAAAAGATAGCAGTAAAACGCATTGGTACGGGGATGGTAAATTTGGTAGCGAATCCCCTTTTATTCCTTCCGAAAATGGAACTGGAGAAGATGAGGGCTATATTATTTCCTTTGTCACCGATGAAAGAGACGGTACTTCGGAAGCGATTATATTGGATGCGCAAAATATAGAAAAAGCGCCTTTGGCTCGGATAAAAATGCCGCAACGAGTGCCTTTGGGTTTTCATGCTTGTTGGGTGAATGGTGACCGTCTGTTTACTTAACTTACTGACGTACTAGGAGGATGGGTAACGGATTAAGATGGATTGAACGGATTAGAACAGATTTTTTTCGATAATTGGATTAATCCGTTCCTATCCGTTCAACCCGTTTTCCATCCTACCAAAAATAACACAATTCTGTACCAGTCAGCAATTTTAATAAAGCAGAAAAACATCTTGTAAATCTTGCATAATCCCGTCATCCTGTAAATATGAAAGAAGCATATATATTCGACGCCGTTAGAACTCCAAGAGGTAAAGGATCTGCCAAAAGTGGTGCCTTAAAAGACTTGAAACCTATCCACATCTTATCTCAATTGTTTACTGCCTTAGAAGAAAGAACGAACCTTAATGATAAAGACCTCGAAAGCATCATTCTAGGATGTGTCGGACAAGTAGGTGACCAAGGGGCAAACATTGCTAAAATAGCTGCCGTCTATCATGGTTGGGGTGACCATATTGATGGCGCAACAGTCAATACTTTTTGTTCTTCTGCCTTGACGGCTATTGGTATGGCAACCGCAAAAATCCGTTCAGGCATGTCTGATATGGTTATTGCTGGAGGCATCGAAATGTTATCGAGAGTACCTATGTTTGCCGATAAAGGCGCTTGGTTTTCAGATAAAGAGGTCATCAAAAATTCGCATTTTACGCACATGGGCGTAGCGGCAGATTTAATCGCAAGTATCGAAGGATTTAATAGAACAGATTTAGATGGGTATGCTGCCCAATCTCACCAACGAGCTGCTTTTGCCACTCAAAATGGGCATTTTAAACGGTCGTTGATTCCTGTAAAAAATGCAGATGGAACGATTGCTTTAGCACACGATGAATGTATTCGTCCACAAACTACTACCGAATTACTAAAAGACATGTCGCCTATTTTTGGCGCACATGTTACGCCTAGCATTCGACAAAAAATAAAGGAACGATATCCAAATTTAGAGAGCTTACAACATTTTCACCATGTCGGTAATTCTCCTGCCATGGCAGATGGTGCTTGTTTGCTATTAATCGGAAGTTTAGAAAAAGGCAAGGCAATGGGTTTAACGCCTAGAGCAAAAATTGTTTCCTATGACAGTACCGCTTGCGAACCGATTATTATGTTATTAGGGGGGCAAATTTCTATGGAAAAAGCAGTTGAAAAAGCAGGTTTGACCATGCAGGATATAGACTTACATAATTTTGCGGAAGCTTTTGCCGCTACTTGTTTAAAGTACCAAAGAGACCTGAATATTGATCCCGATAGATTTAATGTCAATGGTTGTACGATGACAATGGGGCATGCACAGGGGGCAAGTGGAGCTATGATTACGACTACGCTTTTGGATGAAATGGAACGACGGGATGTGCAATTTGGGGTCGCTGGAATTAGTGGTGGTGCTGGATTGGGGGCGGGGATTGTGATTGAAAGATGAATGATAACGATGAACGATGAATTGCGCTTTTGATGTAAAACACGTCCTACAACCTAAAATGAGAATCCGTTGGGAAAATTAATCCGTTGGGGTAAAAAATGCCCAACAAATTAATTTTCCCAACGGATAATAATCTACTCCGACTTAATAGACTCCACAGGATTAGCCAAAGCTGCCTTCAAAGATTGCGTCCCAATCGTCACAAAAGCAATCAGAATAGCCACTAAACCAACCACCACAAAGACCCACCAATTAATCTCAATCCGATAGACAAAATCTTGTAACCAAGCGTTCATACTCCACCAAGCCAATGGAGCAGCAATAATAGTTGACACCACTACCAATTTCAAAAAATCTTGAGAAACGATACCTACCAAATTAGTGACTGAAGCGCCCAATACCTTCCGAATCCCAATTTCTTTGGTGCGTAATAAAACGCTATGCGTCACTAAACCGAATAAGCCGATACAGGCGATAAACAAAGTCAGTAAAGTAAAAATATTGAAGGCATCGCCAAAACGTTGTTCTGTTTGGTATAGATTGTTATACGTATCATCCAAATAATTAAAATTGAAGGCGACTTCTGGTAAAATTGTTTTCAATGTTTGTTCGACGTACGCCATTGTTTCCTTGGAATCTGTGGTCTTTACTTTCATAATAACACAACCAAAATATGGGGCGGTTTCTTTATTCATCAAAGTGACATACATCGGTTCAATGGCTAAATCGAAGGGTTGAAAATGAAAATCTTTAACGACTCCAACAATTCTTCCACCTTCAAAAGATTTACCAATAGGGTCTTCCCAACCAAGGATTTTTACGGCTGCTTCATTTAATATATAAGCAGTCGAATCATCCGTTGGAAAATCTGGAGAAAAATTACGCCCTGCTGCCAAATCCATACCAAAAACATCAAAATAATTATAGTCTGTCCGTAGGCGGTAAATATGTAATTGGTCATCATTGGCGGTCTTTCCTTCCCAATCATTGGCTATTCCTTGATTACCTGTATTAATCGGCAAGTCACTCGCAATAGTCGCTTTTTCTATGTTGGCATGCTTTTCTAACTCCGTCAATAAGGTGGTCGTCTTATCAAATATTTCTTGTCTTTGATAAGGTACATAAACGATTTGTTCTCTATTATAGCCTAATTTTTTGGTTTGAATAAATCGCAATTGCTGATAAATGACTACACTACCAATGGCTAAAACAATAGCTGCCGTAAATTGTCCGACGACTAAGGTATTTCGCATCCAATTACCACTTCCGCTTTTAAGCTTAAACCAATTACCTTTTAATGCTTTAATCGGAGCGATAGTGGCTGATAAAATGGCTGGATAGATGCCTGCACAAATACTTAAGAAAATGGCGACTCCTGCTAAACCAAAAAATATTTGTTGATTATTGGCCCATTCAAAAGCAATGTTTAAATCCATTAATTGATTAAAAGCAGGCATTGACCAATTGGCTAAGAATAGGGCAAAAACAAAACTAATGCCTGTTATTAAAGCCGATTCTAACATAAATTGATTAATCAACTGTCTTTTCTCCGCCCCTAATACTTTTCGAACACCTACTTCTCTACTGCGTTGGGAAGTTCTAGCGACTGCCAAATTCATATAATTAATCAATGCCAATAACAAAATAATCAGCCCAATCGACATCGCTAAATAGAGGTAACGTATATCTCCATTTGCGCCCATTTCCATATTAATGTTGGAATACAAATGAATATCCGTTAAGGGTTGCAGAAATAATTTTGGTTCAAAATTTAGATTATATTTAGCTAATTCAGCCCCTGCTTTTTCGCCATAAGGTATCATTGCTGCTTCTACCTTTTGGGGGTCTGCACCTTCCTTTAATACCACATAAGACCGATAATTATTACTCGCCCAACGCCAATTGTCATGGTCTCCTTTATATTCGTCATAATTCGCCAAGGCAGTTACAAAATCAAATCCGAAATGTTGATTTTTAGGTATATCTTTAATAACCGCCTTAACAACCAACATCCGTTTATCTCCTAGTTCCATGGTTTGACCAATTGGAGATGTATGACCAAAATACTTTTTTGCCATACTTTCAGTTAGAATAATTGCATCTCTATCTTTTAAAGCTGCTGCGGCATCTCCCTCAATAGTAGGATAAGTAAACACATCAAATAATGCTGAATCTGCATATAAACCTCCTTCATTAATCACCTGCCCATCTTTCAGAAATGGAATAAAGGCTGGACCAAATGTAGTACCTGCTGCTACCTCTGGTATATCTGCTCGCATTGAAGGAATTAGTGGAATAGAAGTAACGGCAAATTCATCACTCCCTCTAAATTCATTACCTGTTTGTTGCTGCGCTACTCGATAAATACGGTCTGCTTTTTCGTGTTGTTTATCATAACTAAATTCGTATTGAATATACAGCGCAATCAAGATAAAACAAGTCATCCCAATCGTCATTCCTGTTACATTAATTACGGAATATAATTTTTGTTTAAACAAACTTCGCCAGGCAATTTTGAAATAACTATTGAACATAAAAAAAGGGTTTAAGTCGGTGATTATAGAATTTTTTATAGCGAAAGGTCGGAGGTAATTAAGCGTTTGATAATAATAGTTTGCCTTCGCTTTGAATGGTGATTTTTGTTTGAGTTGCTGGTAAAATTTTTCTTCTAAGTCGCCTATAACCTCTTCAGCTAACTCGGTTTTGAGTAACCAATTTAGAAATTTCTGGGCGTATTTTGGTGGATTTATATCCTTTTGCATTTCTTCAATTTAGCTTATTCATCTTTTAAGGAATGTACTGGATTAACTCGTGCTGCTTGCATGGTTTGCAAGCCTACCGTAGCCCAAGCGACTAATAATACTAGTAGACCAGGCAAGATAAAATACCAACTTTGCAACTCAATCTGATAAGCAAAATTGGCTAACCAAGTCTGCGCAATCCAATAACTCAATGGCGTAGCTATCAAAATGGCAAGGACGACTGTTTTGGTAAAATCCTTGGTCAATAGTTGTACAATGCCAAAGACACTTGCGCCTAATACCTTACGAATACCTATTTCTTTTCTCCGTCGTTCTGCTGTAAACATCGCTAAGCCAAATAAACCCAAACAAGAAATGATAATGGCTAAGCCACTAAAGAATTTGGATAAAGTAGCTACTTTACTTTCCGATTCATATAAGCGCTGATAATCGCTATCTAAAAAGGAGTAGGTGAAAGCATGTTCAGGATGGAATTTTTTATACAAGGCTTCTATCTTTGGAATAGTCGTTCGTTCTTCCCCTGCTTGGATTCGAGCAATTATTCTTCTTGAATAGGCTCGAAACCTAAAAATGAGTGGCTCAATTTTTTTGTGGATAGAACCGTATTGGAAATCTTTGACTACGCCAATTATTTCTTGTTGCTGTTCCCATTCTCCACTTCCTTTTTTTACAAAAGTACCAACAGGATTTTCCAAGCCCATCATTTTTGCAGCGGATTCATTGATGATTATTTTGGACATGCTATCTTTTAATTCTCTTGAAAAAGACCTTCCTGCGGCTAGTTCCATTCCTAAAGTCTCAATGACATTATAGCCTATTCTAGGGGCTTCAAATAAGATTTTCTCATCTGCTACTTCTCCTCTCCAATTATACCCACTTTGATTATCATATCTATTAGTTATTTTATTAGCGATATTTGCGGCATTTATAATCCCTGGAATTTTGCTTAATTCTGTTAGGAATACTTGTGGGTCGCCATCATTACTGACTCTTTGAAAAGAAATGACATTTTCCCTATCGTAGCCCAAATTCTTTGTTTGGGCATAGTCCATTTGTTGCTGCACCACCATTACCCCAACTATGAAAATAAGAGACAAAGCAAATTGAAAGACCACTAAACCTTTTCTAATCCATTGGTCTCCACCTATTTGGGCATTCCATTTGCCTTTCAAAACGGTGATTGGGTCAAATTTGGAGAGATAAAAAGCAGGATAACTCCCTGCCAATAAACCCGTTAGTAATCCTACGCCTAAAATTGGAGCCACTAGTTTTGGCGCAAAGTCGAGCATCAATTGCTTCCCTGTTAGATTATTAAAATAAGGCAATAAAAGATGTACTAAAACAAGCGCTAATCCTAAACCTATAAAAGAAGTGATGATGGATTCTCCCAAAAATTGACTAACCAATGATTTTCGACGAACGCCCATCGTTTTCTTTACCCCAATTTCTTTCATCTTTTGAGTCGCCTGTGCGGTTGATAAGTTCATAAAATTGATGCAAGCAATCAATAAAATAAAAAACGCAATTATCGTAAATAACTTTACATAGGCTATTCTTCCACCTGACTGTTCACCATTTTCGTAATTTCCATAAAGGTATAAATCGGAGTATTTTCTTAAAAATAAGGCTCTAGGTTTATTAAAACCTTTCCCCCTATTAGCGTAATACAATTTGGTCACCTTCTCATTAAAAGTGGGAATGTCCACGCCTTCTTTTAAGACTACATAAGTATTGGCATACCCACCACTCCAATCATCGGCATAGCGGTCAACATCTACTAACCATTGATATTGAATAACCGCATCAAATTGATTGGTCGCATTACTTGGTGGATTTTCACAGACGCCTTTTACTTGAAAAACTTCGTTAAAATATTCATTTTTCCAAGTCACTACTTTGTCCATGGCAGTTGCAGTTGACCCAAATAATTTGGTCGCTGTTGCTTTGGTTAAAACAATTCCATTCTTTTCTTTTAAAACGGTAGATTTATTCCCTTCTATCAATGGATAGGTAAATATATCAAAGAAATTCGGTCTAGCGTACATTCCTTTGACTTCCAATTTTTTATCTCCATCTACGAGTATGCCTTTAGGCTGCATGAAGCGATTATGAGTCGAAATAGCCGCTTCCACTTCTGGTAATCCAGCTTCTAAAGCTGCTGCCAGAGGACCTGGAGAATTGCCCCAAGTATGGATACCTCTGGGCATTTCTGCATTAATTGCTACCTCGTATAATTGGCTATCTTTTTCATTAAATTTATCGACACTTAGTTCATCTTGTACCCACATAAAAATCAATAAAGCACAAGCTAGGCCAGTTGATAAGCCAATCAAATTGATGCCAAAAGCAGTTTTGTTTCGCTGAAATTTTCTAAAGGTAATTTTTAAATGATGTTGCCACATAAAAAAAGGGTTTAAGCCGGTGATTATATTGTTTTTTATCGCAAAAGGTCGAAGGTAATTTAGGGTTTGATACCAATAATTGACTTTTGCTTTAAATGGTGATTTGTGTTTTAAATTTTTATCGAATTTTTCCTCCAAATCGCCCATGACTTCTTCTGCTAGTTCCTTTTTTAGGAACCAACCTAGGAATTTTTGAGCGTATTTTGGTGGATTAATTTCTTTCATTTTAGCTATTTTATTCCGATTTTAAAGCCTTTACAGGATTCGCTACCGCAGCCCGAATTGTCTGAACGCCTACGGTCAACCAAGCTATCCCTAAAGCGCCTAAACCTACTAGAAGGAAGTGCCAAGGTTGCAAAGTTACTTGAAAAGCAAAATCATTCAACCATTCTTGCGACAACCAATAACTTAATGGAATAGCTAAACCAATCGCCACTAAAACCATTTTAGAAAAATCGCCAGTTAATAAACGGACAATACTTAAAGGACTCGCTCCCAATACTTTGCGGATACTAATTTCCTTCTGTCGCCTTTCAGCGGTAAAGGTCGCTAAACCAAATAGTCCCAAACAGGAAATTAAAATAGCCAAACCTGCAAAGTATTTAGCCAATAAGCCAACCCACATTTCTGAACGATACTGCGCCTCATAAGCTTTATCTAAAAAATGATAATCAAAAGTATAGCCTGGATTATAGGCAGTATGGAATTTTTGTAAATCGGTGATGACTTGTTGCTCTTTGCCTTTGTCAATTTTAGCCATGATATATTCAACGTCGTCAGGGTCTAATTCCATAAACATGGGTTGGATTTTTTTATGTAAAGATTCAAAATGAAAATCTTTGATGACGCCAATAATCGTTAGGTAATTATCTGGTTCCCATAGTTGGATTTTTTTACCGATTGGGTCTTCTAAGCCCATCACTTCAATTGCGGCTTCATTTAAGACAATATTTTTTATTTCATTACCAAAATCTTTGGAATAGGGTCTACCTGCGGCCATTTCCAAGCCCATCGTTTCTACCAAATCGTAATTCACAAAAATAGCATCGAATAATATATCTTCTGTTTTACCTGGCCATGCAATAGCTGAAGTCCTTTGGGTTGATTCGACCATTAACCGAGAGACTGTCGAAGCATTATTGATACCCTGCGTATTTTTGAGCGCTTCCAATACGGTTGGCACCGTTTCGGATATTTTTCCTTCTGGTCGAAAGTAAAGGATATTTTCTTTGTCGTAGCCTAAATGTTTATTTTGTACAAAGTCGATTTGTTGGTAGACAATCGTTACTGCAATAATTAGCATAATCGACACCACAAACTGAAAAACAACCAAGCCTTTTCTGACCCAAAGTTCCCCAGTACTGCGATTTACTTTTCCTTTTAGAATAGCAACTGGATTAAAACTTGATAGAAATAAAGCGGGGTAACTACCTGATAATAATCCTGTTATTAAAGCAATACCCATAAGGGATAATATCATCGGTGCATTCCAGTTGAGCGCTAATTCTTTTCCAGTTATTTCATTAAATTGGGGTAATAATAGATAAACTAAGCCTAGGGCAACGACTAAACCAAAACTACTCAGTAAAACAGATTCGCTTAAGTATTGTCCGATTAAAGATTTCCGAGTTCCTCCAATCGCTTTTTTTACCCCAATTTCCTTTAATCTTTTGGTGGCCTTAGCGGTCGATAAATTCATGAAATTGATACAAGCAATCAATAAAATGAATAGAATAATTACCGAAAATAAACGGACGTAAGTGATACGCCCACCTGCTTGTTGCCCATCTTTGTAACGTTCAAAAAGGTATCTGTCGGTAAACTTTTGTAGAAATAAATCTGATGCTTCTGATTCCTGTTTTCTATCCATTAATTGGGATAGTTTCTGATTTAATTCAGGAATTTTTGCTTGCTCATTTAATAAGACGTAGGTACATAAAATCCGATTTCCCCAATCAAATTCGTCCAAATCTCTCGACTTGTATAATTCTAATGGTAATAAATAATCAAAACGTAAACTAGAATTGGCTGGCGGTTTTTTATAGACTCCTGAAACAGCTAATAAAGTCTCTTTATCGCCATTTTTCATTTGTATCGTCTTCCCAATAATATTATCCGTTGTTTTAAATAATTTTAGCGCCACTTCATCAGTTAGCACAATAGAATTTATATTTTTAAATAATTGATTCTTAGTACCTTGTATTAATTCAAAAGAAAAAATATCAAAATAATTATCGCTTACAAAACTTCCTTGCGTTTTTATTTTTAAATCCTCCACCGCTAAAATTGTATTGGCTTCAGAACGTGGAGGAGTAAGCGCCACAGACTGTTCAATTTCTGGAATTTCGGTTTTAATCGCAACTGGTAAAAGCCCTGCTGTATGTTGTAAAGTAGAAACTTTGTTTCCATAATTCAAGTTTTCCATTACTTGATATAAACGGTCACCTTGCTCATGGAATTTATCTACACTCCGTTCATCATGCACCCATAAGGCAATCAAGATTACCCCTGCCAGCCCAGTCGATAAACCAATTAAATTGATTAAAAAAGTGGATTTATTGCGCTGAAAATTTCGAAAACTTAATTTTAAGTTATGTTGCCACATAAAAAATGGGTTGGTGTCGGTGATTAAATTATTTTTGATGGCAAAAGGTCGAAGGTAATTTAGGGTTTGATACCAGTAATTAACTTTTGCTTTGAATGGTGATTTATACTTTAAATTTTTATCAAATTTTTCTTCCAAATCGCCTATTACTTCTTCTGCTAGTTCATCTTTAATGAACCAGTTCAGGAATTTTTTGGCGTACTTTGGTGATTTTAACATGCTTAAAAGATTTCCGATATATCAAAGTCTCCAGACTTGATAGGATTATCTCGTTGTCTCCTGACAACCATATTATATTAATAGTAACGGTCGTCAGGAGGAGACGACTAGATATTAGGTTCAAGTCTGGAGACTAAAACCATCGGTATCTGTAAACTATTCCGACTTCAAACAAACCGTAGGATTCACCCTCGCAGCCTTCATGGTCTGAATTCCCACCGTCAACCAAGCAATTAACAAAGCACTCAAACCAGCTACTATAAAAAACACAGGTTGCAATTCAATACTAAAAGCAAAGCTATCCAACCAATTTTTGGCGATGTAATAACTGATGGGCAAAGCAATCGCAATCGCTACAATCACCATTTTGGTAAAATCCGCAGATAATAAGCGGACGATGCCAAAAGTACTTGCGCCCAATACTTTTCGGATACCAATTTCTTTGATTCTTCGCTGTGCAGAAAACGTCACTAAACCGAATAATCCTAGACAGGAAATTAAAATAGCAATGCCAGCAAAGTATTTTGATAAGGTAGCCACTCTTGCTTCTGACGCATAAAGCGTTGCATAATCGGCGTCCAAAAATTGATAATCTAAAGGCAAACCGTTATTAAAATCTTTGTGGATAGCGGATAAGTTGGCAATCGTTTCCCTTTCTGTTCCTGCTGCCATTTTTACCATAATATCTGTGGTCTTATCGCCGACAGTAATAAAACAAGGTTTGACAGGTTCGTATAAAGATTCAAAATGAAAGTCTTTAACCACACCAATGATTTGCTTGTCTTCGCCCCATTGTCGAACGGTTTTACCAATCGGGTCGGTCAAGCCCATCGCTTTAATAGCCGATTCATTGAAGATAATTTTATTGCTTTCATCTCCGAAATCTTTGGAATAAGTTCTACCTGCACTTAATTCAACCCCAATCGTTTCTAATAAATTATAATCAACCATTAAATACTTAAAAGCTATTTCATTTCCTTCTATTAAGCCTTCCCAACGAAGACCTCTAGTGTTGGTTCTATTATTGATTAAATCGCTTCGAATGCCCGCTGCATTGACTACATTTGGCAATTGTTTAATTTCATTTAAAAAGGTGGTCATGTCTTGAGTCAGCCGCCCTTCTTTTTTAAAATGAATCACTTGGTCTTTATTAAAGCCCAAATTTTTATTTTGAATAAATTGGATTTGATTATAAACGACTAGGACAGATACAATTAGAATAACGGAAATAGCAAACTGAAAAACCACCAATCCTTTTCTAATCCAAGCTTCTCCTACAGAACGACTGATTTTACCTTTTAAAACTTCCACCGCCTCGAATCCCGATAAATACAAAGCTGGATAACTACCTGCGACTAAACCTGTGAAAAGGGTGATGCCCAGAATGGAAGCAATGACTTTTGGTTCAACAATAAATGCCAATTCTTTACCCGTTAAGACATTAAATTGAGGTAATAATAAATGAACTAAAACTAAGGCAACCACCAAAGAAAATAGGGTAATTAAAATCGATTCACTTAAATATTGACTAATTAAATGACTGCGTTCTGCGCCAATGGCTTTTTTTACGCCCACTTCTTTATACCGCTGCGTTGCTTTAGCCGTCGATAAATTCATAAAATTAATACAAGCAATCGCTAAAATAAAAAGCGCAATAATGGAGAATAACCAGACATAATCAATTCGCCCTCCTGCTTGTTGTCCATTCTCATATTTGCCGTATAAATATTTATCAGAATAAGGTCTTATAAATAAAGATTGGTATTCCTCGCCACTTTTTTCCTGTAAATAAGTACTGATTTTTTCTTGGAAGTCAGTTACATCCGTTCCTTCCTGCAAAGCAATATAAGTATCTGGACCACCGTAAGTCCATTTGTTAGTCTCTGGAAAATTATCGATGATTAAATCAAAATGAAAGACTACATCAAATTGATTGGTTGCGTTTTTGGGCGGCATTTGGTACACCCCTACAATTTGGTAAGTGCCAGAAAAGGGTGCTTTTTCCCATTCGATTGTTTTACCTACCAAATTGGAAGTTTGCCCAAAAACCTTTCGAGCAAAATTATCAGAAATGACAATATCTTCTTTTCGTTGTAAAAATTGCGTGGCATCGCCATCTAAAATTTTATAAGAAAACATCTTAAAAAAGTCGGATTCAGCGTATTGTTCCGTAAATTTTAACTGCTTGTCTCCTGCCTGCACAATGCCTTGTTGGTCACCTTGCCGCAATCGGATACTGGTCGCATATTCCACTTCGGGCATTTCTGACCGCATGGCTTTTGCCAAAGGCGCAGGTGTCCAAGCAAAAGAATTAATCCCACCACCTGGCGATTCCGAATGTTTCATTACCTGAAATAATTGGGCATCTCTTTGGTGAAATTTATCCACACTCACTTCATCTGCTACCCATAAATAAATCATTAACGCACAGGCTAAACCCGTTGATAAACCAATCAAATTGATTAAAAAAGTCGATTTATCTCTTTTAAAATTTCTGAAGGTTAATTTTAAATTATGTCGGAACATAAAAAATGGATTATAGTCGGTGATTAAATTATTTCTAATGGCAAAAGGGCGCAAGTAATTTATTGTTTGATACCAATAATTTGCTTTTGCTTTGAATAAGGTAGTAGTTGCTATTTTCTGTTCAAATTTTTCTTCCAAATCACCCAAAACCTCCTCCTTTAATGTTTCTTTTAACAGAAACTTTAAAAGCTTTGTGGCATATTTTGGTGGTATAGGATGTTCTTTATTCACAAAATTGAATTGGTTAACTATTTGAATAAATCAATTATTTCATTAACTTTGAAGTACAAAGTACTTTTATTATAAAAAATTAATTGCTATGTTTATAAAAAATAAGAGACTACCTATTATACTGACCTCTATACCATTTTTATTGCTCCTTCCGCTTATTGCCATGCAGTTCACGAATCAGGTTAATTGGTCGCTTTTTGATTTTCTTGTTATGGGCATCCTTTTGCTTGGTACAGGGCTAACCATTGACCTGATATTGAGAACTGTTAAAAAAAAGACGCATCGAATCATCCTTGGCATGTTTGTTCTATTCCTATTTTTTCTCATTTGGATAGAGCTTGCAGTTGGTATTTTTAATACTCCTTTTGCAGGAAGTTGAATAAAAAACAGGAATAGTATATTTTACCAAACTGTATCCATTTTCTAAAAAATCATGGTAATTTCCAAAATCACCATGATTTAAGCTATAATTACTCTGCTTTCAAAGTCTGCGTCGGATTCAAATTTGCTGCTTTCATCGTTTGAATTCCCACCGTCAACCATGCAATACTCAATGCACCTAACCCAGCGACGATAAAAAACCAAGGTTCTAAAGCTATCTTAAAAGCAAAGCCTTCTAGCCAGTATTGAGCGATGTAATAACTGATGGGCAAAGCGATGAAAATAGCGACTAAAACCATTTTTGTAAATTCTGCCGACAATAAACGAACAAGACTTAAAGTACTAGCACCCAATACTTTACGTACTCCAATTTCTTTTTGTCTACGCTGAGCCGAGAAGGTCACTAAGCCAAATAAACCTAAACAAGAAATGATGATTGCTAGACCTGCAAAGTACTGTGCCAAAGCAGATACTCTTGCCTCTGCCTCATATTGTACAGCAAATTCGGTATCTAAAAAAGTGTAATTAAGCGCATAGCCTGGATTATTGGTTTTATAAAAAGCCTCTAAATTTTGAATGACTTCTTTTTCTTTGCCTTTTTCAATTCTTGCCATAACGGTTAATAGAAATTCAGGGTTGAATTTAAAAAACATGGGGGATACTGCTTCATGCAAGGATTGAAAATGAAAGTCTTTTACAACCCCAATAATGGTTGCTTTGCCGCCCCACATATCAATTACTTTTCCCACAGGGTCGGTTAAGCCCATGACTTTGATGGCAGTTTCATTCATAATTAAATTATTTTCCTCTGTGCCAAATGCCTTGGAAAAAGTACGCCCTTCTAACATTTCGACGCCTAGCGTTTCAATAAAATCATAGTATACGCCAAGGTTTGAAAATCGAATATTTGCCTCTGGGTCTTTTCCTTCCCAACTTAAACCTGTTGTCCAACTTCCTCCTTCCGTAAACGAATAGCCTGTACTAGAAGCGTTGATAATGCCAGGCATCTTTTTTATTTCATTTAAAAAGGTTTCCAGATTATTCGCTGCCATGCCTTCACTTGGGAAAGTCAAGACGTTTTCTTTGTCATAGCCTAAATTTTTGGTTTGGATGAAGTCGATTTGTTTGTAGACTACCAATACTGCGACAATCAAAATAACCGATAGGGCAAATTGGAAAACAACCAATATTTTTCGGATCCATAATTCTCCTGTCGAGCTATTCGTCGACCCTTTTAATACTTTGGCAGGACTGAAACTAGATAGATATAAGGCTGGATAACTACCTGCCAAAATGCCTGTGATGATGGACACACCCAATAATCCACTTAAAATGGGTAAACTAGTAGGAAAAGTCAAGGTCTTACCTGTCAGTACATTAAACTGTGGTAAAAATAATTGCACCAATATTAAGGAGCTTATTAATGCCAATAAAGTGATAAAAATGGATTCGCCTAAATATTGTTCAATCAATGATTTTCGGTCTGCTCCAATTGTTTTTCTGACCCCTACTTCTTTTAATTTACGAGTAGCTTTTGCAGTCGATAAATTCATGAAATTGATACAAGCAATCAATAAGATAAAAAAAGCAATCATCGAAAATAAGCGCACATATTCAATTCTTCCACCCGCTAATTCGCCATTTTCATATTCCCCATAAAGATAACTATCGGCATAAGGTTTTAAAAATAAAGCCTCTTTTTCATTGCCCGGTTTTTCTTTCATATAAGGCTTTAATCGAGCATTTAAGGCGGCTACATCCACATTCTCGTGTAATTGTACATACGTTTTCGAATTATAATTTCCCCATTGGACATTAATAAGGTTTTCGTATATCTGAAAAGGCAATAATAAATCAAATTGATTGGTCGAGTTGGCACCAGGTCTTTTAAATACGCCTGTAACGGTTACTTTTTCTTTTAAGGTTAATATTTCCCATTCTACTGTTTTGCCAACTGCATTTTTGGTATCAAATAATTTTAAAGCTAATTCCTCAGAGATGGCAATGGATTGCCTATCTTGAAATAAAGTTTTTCTATCTCCCGCTTTTAACTCAAAAGAGAATAAATCAAAAAAATTAGGACGTACAAACTTGCCGAATCCTTTTACTTTTTGTGCTTCTTTAGTCAATATAAAAGGCATCGGAATTGCTTCCGATTCTTGTGTTGCCGCCGCCACTTCTGGAAAATCAGCCAATAACGCTTTGTCTAATAAACCACCTTGGGTATAATCATTGGTATTGATGCCATCAGATTGTCCATGATGAATCATCGCCGTATATAATTGACTTTCTTTTTCATGAAATTTATCCACCTGCCATTCATCCATTACCCATAAGGCAATTAATATCGTACAAGCCAATCCTGTCGATAAACCAATTAAATTAATGAAAAAAGTACTTTTATCTCGGATGCTATTTCGGAAGGCTAATTTCAAGTTATGTGTCCACATAAAGAACGGGTTTAAGTCGGTGATTAAGTTATTTCTAATAGCAAAAGGACGTAGGTAATTCAATACTTGATACCAGTAATTTGTCTTTGCTTTTAATGGTGATTTTTTGTTTATTTGTGTGTCAAACTTCTCTTCCAAATCGCCCAATACTTCCTCCACTAAATCGGCTTTCAGTATCCATTCTAGGAACTGATTGGCTAGTTTTGGTGGTTGGTGATTTTTCATAAAATGCATTGTTATATAGGCTACAAGACCGCACGGTTTTGTAGGAATAAATTGTTTTCTCTATTAAATTATGTTTAAAATTGCTTGCTCCTAAGTCAATCGAAAAGCGAGTCCAGGGAATTGACTCCACAAATCCATCTTGAAATCTCGGGAGGCTCGTAAAGTGCGCTCGCCATAAGCCGTAATTTCATAAACTCGTTTTCGTCGCCCGCCACGCGTCGCAGAAGGTTCGCCCATTTCCGATTTTAAAAAGCCTTTATCCCCCAAACGACTTAAAGTAGAATGTACCGACCCAATAGACACGGCTCTACCCGTTTGGGATTCAAACTCCTCAGCTATCTTAAAAGCATAAGCATCGTCTCCCAATATGCCCACTAACAGCAGTAATACTTCTTCAAATTCGCCTAGCTTAGTTTCTTTCATTAGTTCTTTTTCTTTCTTAGTTACTAGATTGTAGAACAAATATAGGAAATATTTTTTATTTATTCTACAATTTAGAAGGTTATTTGATTTTAAGGACAGGGAGGGGATTGGAAGGGTTGCATAATCTCTTCAATATTTTTGAACTGCCCAATAGAATAAGAAAAAAAGTTACTTAAGTACAAATTCTAATCCTACAAAATCAAAAAATCCAATAATTCCCCTACCTTACTCTCCAATTTTCAAATAAACCATAAGCTAACTTTTATCAAAACATGGGAATCATCAGAAGCATTATAGGCATCCTACTACTACTATTCATCGCCTATCTACTATCCAACAACAGAAGTAAAATCAGCAGAAGAATAGTCATTGGCGCATTTCTCATTCAGTTAGGTTTTGCCTTCATCACACTCTATACAGAATTTGGGAAACAGGTACTTTTATTCCTATCCAATATCGTCACCAATATTTTAGCCTACACCAAAGAAGGCACTAAGTTTGTTTTTGGCGGCTTATCGACCGATAAAATGTTTGAGTTATTTGGGGGAGATGGCTTTATTGTGGCATTGGAAGTATTGCCTGTGATTTTGTTTTTTGCGGCTTTATCTGCGCTATTATTTCATTTGGGCATTATGCAGCTATTTGTAAAAGTAATCGGTGGTGGTTTGCAACGAATTTTAGGGACTTCTAAAGCAGAGTCCTTATCGGCAAGTGCCAATATTTTTCTTGGGGTAACGGAAGCGCCTTTGGTGATTAAACCTTATTTGAGTCGTTTATCCAAATCAGAATTTTTTACGGTGTTAGTGGGTGGGGTAGCGTCTATTGCAGGGTCGATGTTATTAGCTTATGCCAATTATGGGGTAAAGATTGAGTATTTATTGGCAGCCTCTTTTATGTCAGCGCCTGCGGGATTGATGTTTGCCAAGATTTTATATCCAGAAACCAAATCTAAAGAAGCATTAGATGCTGCCGTTGCCATCACTTTTGAGGAAGAACAAAAGTATGCGAATGTTTTTGATGCCGTTACCAAGGGAACGACCTTAGGTTTGTCGTTGGCTTTAAATATTGGCGCTATGTTATTGGTGATTGTTGCCTTAGTTGCGGCGACCAATGGACTTTTAGGTTGGGTTGGCGGATTAGCAGGATTTGAATTATCGCTAGATTTAATTTTGGGTTGGTTGCTCTCTCCTATTGCTTACCTCATGGGGATTGATTGGCAGGAGGCGACTTTTGCAGGGGCTTTATTGGGACAAAAATTAGTTTTTACTGAATTATTGAGTTATAGTAATTTAATGCCGTATCTAGATGGACAAATTTTAGAAGCCACAGGCGCTCCACTCAGCGAAAAAGCACAGATTATTTTATCCTTTGCCCTTTGTAGTTTTGCGAATATTGCAACTTTGGCGATTGCGATTCCTGGAATTGGCGGCATGTGTCCAGAACGTCGTACGGAGTTAACGGAGATTGCGGTTAAAGCATTGGTTGCTGCTTTATTGGCGAATTTTATGAATGGAACTATTGCTGGGTTGATTTTGGAATTGCAGCAGTTCAATTAATTTGGAAAAGAAATAAAATACCCCAACTAATATCTGTGGAGGTCATCCGTGGAGAAAAACTTAGATTCTCCATGGATAACTTCCACAGATAGCATATATAAATATCTAGAATTAAGCATTCTCGTTATGCCTACCTGTTTTAGAAGGATTCATCACCGGCATTCTGCGCTTCCAACTATCAGGCGTTACTTTTACGGTTGGCCTTAATTTAGAAATAGCTTTCAAAACATCACTTCTACTTAATTGCCCAACTAATTTGCCGTCCTCTAAGATAGGAAACCTTTTGTATTTGGAATGCGCAAAATTGAAGGCTGCTTCTAATATGGTTGTTTTAATATCAATGGTTGTTACATTTACTGCCATATAGTCTTTTACTTGGCCCAAACCACCAGGTTGGTTATTATAAGTACCTTCCAGCATAACTCGCATACAATCTACTTCTGATAACATTCCCACCAAAGCGCCCTTTTCGTCTACTACAGGCGTTCCCGAAATCTTATTTTTTACAATAATGTCAATGGCATGCCAGATATCATCTGTAGGTTTGAAGGTAATTAATTTAGTAGCCATGTATTTGGAAATAGATTCATTACGATTCATAAATATAATATTTAGAAAGTGAAGATTAAGTGGAATTGTAATAAAATTAGGCTTTTTTAATTAAAAACAAAATTTATTTTTATATTTTAAGTTTATTTATCACTTTTTATAGTAAAATTTAATAATCATTCAAAATAATATTCTTTCTATTTTAAAAAAACCTTTTCCTAGATGTTTAAATTATTTTTTCTCATTTTGATTTACCTAGCACACCAATTAATGAACTAAGAAACTAAGGAAAATTCAATTTTCAATTTTCAACCACCTACGGTGGTAATTGCAGTTGAATTTGAGGTTGAGGTTGAAGTTAAAAATTATCGACATTTTAAAATATCGACAATTTGTTAGTTTTAAAATTTGTGTAAGAGCCTATAACTATTACTCACCTAATAGTCAAAAAAGGTAGCGAAATAAAATTTTGATTAAAACTATACTTCATTTATTTAGTGAAATAAAATTTTGAATTAATTAAATTTTATGTAAAAAAATTATCCAAAATTTGAGTTTAAGTACGCCTTTATGCAAGAAACACGTTATTAACAAGCATTAAAACGCTAGGTTCGCTCAAATTTTTGATTAATACATAAATTACACGAAATAATATTCTGTATTAAAAGTATTTTTATCTTTAAAACAGTATTTTGTTCGTATTTATTTTTATTAAATAAATATAATTAAAATATTATTTTTAACCCTAAAATAATAACCTGAAAAGAGTTTATTTAAAATAAATAAAATTCTGCATTTTAAACATAAATCAAAATATTATTTTGATAATATTTTATTTTATTAACTAATTTTGGGCGAACCTAGCGTTAAAAATAATAAATTCAAAGATTTGTCTAGAAAGCCCTTCTGTGTCAATTAATAACCATAGCTTTACCTTAAGTTAATTAGATTCAGCTATCTATGATAACTTGTTTTTTTTATTTTTTAAATTCTTTTTATGAATATTTTTGTAGCAAAGTTAAGCTTTGACACACGAGAAGATGACTTAAGAGCCGCTTTCGAAGAATTCGGTGCAGTTGATTCTTGTAAAATTATTATGGACAAATTCACTGGCAAATCAAAAGGCTTCGGCTTTGTTGAAATGGGTAGTGATGATGAGGGAAATGCAGCAATATCAGCATTGGATAATACTGAGCTTGATGGACGAGACATTGTTGTTAAAGTAGCAGAAGATAGAGGTAGTCGCGGAGGCGGCGGTGGTCGTGGTGGATACGGCGGCGGCGGTGGTAACCGTGGCGGTGGCGGCGGATACGGCGGCGGCGGTGGCGGTCGTGGTGGATACGGCGGCGGTGGTGGAAGATATTAGAATTGAATTCAAATATTTTTATCGCATAAAAGAAAAGCCTCTGCAAATTTGCAGGGGCTTTTCTATTTATTAATTCAAATTTTGGACAAGGAAGAATAGATATTAAAAACTAAACCCACCAACAAAATAGAAATTTAATAAAATCTTACCCATTACTTGGTGAATAGACGCTATTTATTAATCTAACGACACCCCACAAGTTTTGAAATTGGTATTAAAAAAGGGCTTTAGCCCTGACCCTGTCTGTAGAAAATTGCAGAAATTGTAAAAATACTTCAAAGGAGCATCGCTCCGACCCCGTAAATTAACCATGACGAGGCTACGCCCCTTAATAATCAGTTAAAACAATGCATCTACAGACAGAATCGAAGCTAAAGCTCCTTGATTATACCTAAAAGATTTGGGTGTCGTTAGACTTATTAATAGTTGACTCCACATTGACCTATCTTTCCATCTTCCCAGCTATTCATTATCGGTGTTATAAAAAATTAAAGAAGGGCGATTTTTTGACAAGTCTATCAAAAATCCATTAAGTCTTAACCGAGCAGATAAAGTTGTCATTTTTCTACATTTTTTATTAAATCTACATTTATGGATAAAATAATTTACTAGAAATTTGCATGCTCTTTTTATTTTATCTACATTTATGGATAATAAAAACAATTACACAACCCACTAAGATATTTACACCAAATATAATCATCCATGAAAGGAACCCATTTAGGAGAATTTGAAGAAATCGTTTTGTTGGTTATCGCAGCTTTACAACAAGAAGCTTATGGCTTAGCCATCAAAAAAGAATTAGAAGAACAAACTGGTCGAACGATAACAATTAGTGCGGTTCATGCAGCATGTAACCGCTTGGAAGATAAAGGCTTTTTGTCGGCTGAATTTGGGGAACGCTCTGCTAGGCGGGGCGGCAAGCGCAAAAAAATCTATGCAGTTACGATGAGCGGGCAGCAGGTATTACAAAATGCTTATGAATTGCGACAAAAGTTATGGGATAATATTGCACCTGGGAGTTTTCAGATTGATTGGTCTTTTTAGGATAGGAAGTAGTCGGACAATAATAAGTTAACTTAAATTTTGACTCAAAGTGATTTGAATGGGTTAAACGTAGCTTAGACGGCTGGTTTGAGTAGGAAAATTAATTGTTGCTTTATTCAAACCTGCTCAGACCAGCCGTCTAAGCTACAACGCTCCACCCAAAATCATTTTGAGCCTAACTTTTCACCACAGAGTAACAGAGAACACGGAGTTTTTTGACGAATATCGCTTAGATTTTCACGGTAAGTTTGGTAAGGTCAATAAAATAATCACCCAACTATAAAATTTTGAAAGAAGACCCAATATACTATGACCCTCCTGAACGCATCCTTCGCTTATTGCGCTGGTTTTGCAAGGACGATTTTTTAGAAGAAATCGAAGGAGATTTGCATGAACTCTTCCAAGAAGAGGTAGAACTCTACGGAATAACAAAAGCAAACCGTCGTTTTCTGGGTAATGCTATCCGCTATATCCGACCTTATTTTTTTGGCAAAAAAGTTATATCAACAAACCTTCAATATCACCTGACTATGTTTCAACATTATTTTAAAATTGCTACTCGACATCTATGGAAACAACGGCTATATTCGCTCATTAATATTAGTGGCTTAGCGATTGGTCTAGCCTGCTGTATTGCCGTTTTATTCTATGTAAAAGATGAATTGGGCTATGATAATTACCATCAGAATGCTGATAATATTTATCGGGTATCTATTAATAGTACCGTATTGTCCTCTGGAGGCGGTCAAGACCGAGCCAATTCCCCTATTTTATGGGGGCCTGCTTTGAAAAGAGATTATCCAGAAGTAGAAGAATACACTCGTTTTGTCAAATTAGTCAGTGTAAGTAACCCTTGGAAATGGAGCGCTAATGATAAAGTTTTTGGGGAAACGAACATCTTATATGCCGACCCATCCACTTTTGACTTATTCAATTGGAAAGTACTTCATGGAGATGCAGCCACCGCTTTGGTAGAAAAAAATGGGATTGTTTTGACCAAAGCAATGGCCTATAAATACTTCAATAGCGAAAATGTAGTTGGTCAAACCATGACGCTTGACCCACGGCAGCGAGATAATGACGGCAATTTTAGAACGGAGACTTACGATTATACGGTAAGGGCAGTTATAGAAAATATTCCTCGCCAATCTCATTTTACCTTTGATTTCTTATTGCCTTCTGCTCATTTGAGTGATATTTATGGATTGGATATCAATGGAAGTGGAGAAGAGCGAAATTGGTTTTGGAGAGGTTCAGTAGCCCATACCTATTTGCAACTGAAGGATGGAACGGACCCTAAAAGTTTAGAAGGAAAATTTGCTGATTTTCAAGACCGCTATCTAGGAGATGCGACGACCTCTAGAGGCTATGTTTACAACCCTTTTTTACAAAGAATCAATGAGATTTATTTGGCTGGAAACATGAGTGCGCAATTACAACCTGTAGGAGATAAAATTTACATTTATGGTTTTTCCCTATTGGCACTATTCATTCTATTTATTGCCTGTATTAATTTTATGAATTTATCGACCGCTAGAGCGATTACTCGTGCCAAGGAAGTTGGCTTAAGAAAAGTCGTCGGGGCAGAGCGTTCTCAATTAGTCACCCAATTTTTGGGAGAGTCTATGGTCATCACCTTATTTGCTTTGTTCTTTGCTATTGGATTGGCTCGATATAGTTTACCGCTTTTCTATGATTATTTGGATAAGGATTTTGCGATTACCTTATCAGATGAATTGCCATTTTTTGTGCTACTATTAGGGGTTGGTGGTTTAGTCGGCATTCTTGCAGGCAGTTATCCCGCCTTTTTCTTATCCAAATTTAAACCCGTTAAAGTGCTAAAAGGTACGTTTACTAAAACTAAATCTGGTACTTTGGTTAGAAAAGGCTTGGTGGTCTTCCAATTCCTTATCTCTGTTTTTTTAATCATTTTTACGCTGACTTTGCATAAGCAAATAAACTTTATGAAATCCTACGATTTAGGGTTTGACCAAGATAAGGTCTTAGTTGTTCCGCCTAATACCGCTCGTTCTTTTGCAAGAAATTATGAAGCAATTAAAGGCGAATTATTACAAATACCTGAGGTAGCAGATATAACCATGTCTTCTGCCGTACCAGGGCAAGGTCTCAATGGTGATTTATATGCTGCCAAAGATGCGGACGCTAGTTCTGGATTTGGTTTAGGAGAATATTTAGCAGATTACAATTTCATCGATTTATTCGGTTTACAATTAATTGCTGGGCGTGATTTTTCTAAAGATATAGCGACTGATGAAGGGATTTTTGAAGAAGGGAAACCAGGACAAGTGACCGCTATTTTGAATGAATCTGCTTTGCGGCAATTAGGCTGGACCGCCGAAGAAGCCATTGGCAAACAAATTGTCCGAGACCCGAATGCTAAAGATTGGATTGCTACGGTAATAGGTGTCGTCAAAGATTTTCATTTTGAATCTTTAGCCGAAGAAATTAATCCAATTGCGATTATTTTACTAGAAGAATATAGTTTTTTGTCGGTTAAACTAAAGCGTAATGATTTAGCGGGTGGCATTCAAGCAGTAGAAGCAACGGTCAAACAGTTTGCTCCAGATGCAGATTTTAGTTATAATTTCTTAGACGAATCTTTTCAAGAGCAATACGCTTATGAACAAGGATTAGGACAAGTCCTTAATATCACGTCCTTTTTAGCTATATTGATTGCTTGTTTAGGTTTATTTGGCTTAGCTGCTTTTATGACTGCGCAAAGAGTGAAAGAAATTGGTATTCGAAAGACCCTTGGCGCCTCCACTACTAGCATCGTCTTTTTACTATCTAAAGATTTTACCAAACTTGTCTTGATTGCCGTTATTATCGCTATTCCACTTGGCTGGTATGCGACTAATATTGGTTTAATGAATTTCGCTTATCGGATTGATAATAGCTACGATGTTTTTGCCTTATCCTTAATCATCGCTTTATTGGTTGCATTCTTGACGGTGAGTTTTCATACCTTAAAAGTGGCTATAATGAATCCTGCGGAGACTTTGAAGACGGAGTAAAAGTTACAGAGTTTACTAAAAAAAGAAGAACGATTCCTAAATGAGATAGGCACTCCTGAAAACAGGATTACTGCGTTTCGCAAGTCCTGATGCCTCGGTCGAAATCTCTATTCCGATATTTGGACTGAGGATATCGTTCTTCTAGCCTATAAAAATAGTAAATTTTTATAAAAAAAACAAAACTGGTCGAAAATTATTTCTTTTTTTGATTATCCCCCATCTCCCGATCAATCAATTTAAAATAAGGGTCAACCCCAACTTCCGTTGGCAAAGCATCCACAATAATAGAAACCCGATTTTGAATCTGTGATATTTTGTTTTTTTGCAAGTATAATTCCTGTCCATTCTCATCAAAAATACCAATTTCTAAATAATCTGCTAAAGGCAAAGAATGGATTATTTTTTCTGCATTAGGTAATTGATAACTCAAAGAATCTATTCCATTATCACTATACAATTCTTTGCCTTTTCCACCATGTCGATATTTGCGCACCAAAAAATCTAGGTCTATTTGATACTGACCATTGTTTAATGGAGTAGCCGTCCAATCCAATACTCGATTATCGTATAAAGTAATGGTCTCAAAAAAGTCATTGATTAAATATTGTAAACTGTCGGGCGTTGCTGCTCGAATATAATCCACTAATTCTATCGAAGTGGTGTATCGTTCTTCTTGAAAAGCGACTTTTTCGACGTATTTCTTTAACGCTTTATTTAATCGCTGCTCTCCAATATAATCACTCATCGCATACATCACCAAAGCACCTTTTGGATAGTGGATGTAATTTTGATGTGGCTCGGCATACATCAGCGGTAATTCTTCCAATCGGTCTCTTCTGCGTTGTTCTAAATATTGTTTGAGTTTGCCTTTATTGGTTCGACGCATCGTTTGAATGCCTTTTTCCTTTTTCTCAACCATCGTCGTCACATATTCCGCCATGCTTTCTACCACCATTTTTACACCTAAAACATCTGCTGGAATCACCTGATTGCCCCACCATTGATGTGCTACTTCATGGACGCCTGTGCTGAAAGGCATGTCCCAACCATCGTGTTCCAAATGCGCTACATCTGCAATAAAACCTGCGCCTTCCCCTGTTGGTATAAACCCAGGATAACCATGGGCTGAAGCACCGCCCGTTTGCGCAAATTCTACCAATCGGACTTGTTTAAATTGATAAGGACTAAAGTTTTCAGAACAATACGCTAAACTTGCTTTCATGCCAGCCAGCATATTATCTACATTATATCGATGCTTTTTATCATAATATACCGCTAAATCAATGTCTTTCCATTTATCTTTTTTTACTTCATAATAGCCAGAAGTGCAGACAAATTGCGCCGATATTTTCTCTTGGGTTTTATAATGAAAATAGTTGCGATTATTAACGGTCCATTCTTTTTGCAATGCACCTGAGCTGAGCGCAATTTGGTCAGCGGAAGTGCTGATAATCGCTTCAAAGTCAATTCTATCTGCATCAATAGCCGTCCAAGAACCAACCGTTGCTAGACTATCGGTTGGATGAGGACGGTAGGTATGTTTGCCCATACTATTGACCTCCTGAAAAAAGAATAACCAATTGCCTAATCTTGGGAATAAGCCATCCCTTATCAACGTACCATTTGCTTTAATTAACTCATTAGTGCTTAACCAAGTAACAGGGTCGCTATAATTCGTAAAAGTCATTTGTAGACTATCGCCTGCTGCCAAACTATTTTCAACAACGATAATATCAAAATGCGCTATGTTGGCAATGGTGTCCTTACTTAGCACAGCGTATTTTTCTTGAAAATCATAACTAGTATGCAAATCGGGTACATAATTAATAATTAAGGTGTCAATATTTTGATTGGATTGATTTTTTAACCAATATTTCCCTGTTGCCGTATATCGGCGCTCCTCTGGAAAAATATCTAACTCTATTTTTATGGAAGTAATTTTTGGCTGTACAAATTTTTCGTAATCTTGGTATTTTTGCTTGGCTTCTGATAATAAATGTTGTCTGTTTGCCCTAGAATAATAATTATTGGCAATATTTCCATCATAATAAAACATAAAACCCATACTTAAAAATGCCAGTAGACAAGTAAAGAAACCCACCGCTACCCTACCCTTAAACCGTTGTTTGACCAAACCTAATCTTTCAATAAAAGAATAAGTATAGCCTCTTTTCCAAAATAATAAAGCGCCTAGCATCAATAAATTACCCGCTAAAAGCCAGTAAAATTTATAGATAAAATAAGGTGGTAAATTAGCGCCATAACCATCCATATCGGAATAACGTAATCCAAATACACCGCCTGGCCCTTGGTTATACCTAAACATCCATTGTTCGAGGAAATCCATCCCTAAAAACTGTGGGCCAAATTCTGAAATACCAATACAGCCAACGGGAATAAATAAGAGTAAAAAGAAAGTCAAATAAGGTCTATCTAGGAAGGTATGCATAAATACCGCTAACATACTCCAAATCACAAAATGAATGAGGTTTAAGCCATAAAGCGTTAATAGGTATTGGTCAATTTCAAAATTAAAATAGCCCTTGTATAATTGCGTTAAAATACCGCCAATCATTACTACAAATAGCAAGACCATTTGCATTTTTACTAAGGCTAAAAATTTTGACCCTAAGAATACCCAATTCGGAAATGGGCTAATATCTACCAATTGCTGTGTTTTTGCCATCCTACTTCGCTGCACTAAAAAACCGGCAAATAAAAAGGTCATAAAGTTGATGATGCCTGAAAAAACTTGACTTGGTAACTCCAAAATTTTCCAAGTCATTGGAAACGTTTCTGTATCAAAACGAGGTTGGACAGATTTCATCATCAACAAAACCAAAATCAAACCGCCCAATAATAAACTCAAAAAAGCTTTATTTTTAAGCATATATTTTAAGTCATAAATAGACAAGCGCCACATCGTTTTTAGCTGATGTATCTTAGAAAAAATTAAATTGATGTTGGGTAAATCTACTTTAGTAATCGTACCCAAATTGCGTACCTTTCCTTTGGTCGTATCAATTGTTTTATTCCTTGTAAATAATTTATTTTTAAAGGAAATAGTCGGTGCTTCTTGGTGCAATTGAAATAGCCCATAGATACCCGTAAAACTCAAACTGCTCACACCCAACCAAAATAACCGATTATAAATAATTACCCCTTTTACAGGAAGTAATAATTCGTTTTGCTCACTAATTGTCCAGTTTTTAGTATAAAAGGTCACGGATTTCCTACCTAAAGGGTCAAAAATAGCGGCTAAATAAGTGCTTGTCTCCGCTGAAAAATAAGCGCCCGTAAGTTGGGGTACTAAAAGGAAAAGTAATACAGACACAAATCCTAAATAGATATTCCGACTCAACAAGACGACTCCAAAAACGAGTATACTTAAAAGCAATAAATTAGGCAATAAGAAACCGCCAAATACTTGCAAATAAGCCATTGGTTCAAACTGTTTTAGCAATTCGGGATTTGTCCAAGGCATTTGAGTCGCTAAAAAAAAGCCTAGCATAGAAAAGCCTACTATCAACATCAAAACAGTAAAGCTACTTAAAAACTTTGCCCATATATAGTTATTTTTAGTAATAGGATAACTATTTAAAATAGGGTGAACATTTGCTGCAATATCTCGATGTACCGATTGCCCTATAATGACAGGCAACAGGAAAAACAATAGGTACATCACCTTTCGCATTAAATCATATATATAACTAGCAGAATTAAGCACTCTGCCATTAAATCGGTCGGTAGATTCACCCGCCATACCAGCGATTGCAACAAAAGTGATACTAAAAAAAATAATGGCAAAAAAGTAAGTAGCGGGCTTTTTAAGCCAATACTTTAGTTCATATTGGTAGATGCTTTTGAACATAATTCGTCGGTTGACGGTGCAAGGTAAACAGTATAAGATTATCGTTTACCAAACCGAAAATGGATAATAACACAAATGTATTTGCAAATAGGGCTTTGCCCAATTTTTAGTGATAAAGGGGAAAAAAGGCAGGATGAAAGGGTAACTGCTTAGAATAGAGAACGCCCGAAAACGTCTGATTTGCTAAGTCTAACAGATTTAACGCTATAATAGCGCATCAGATAAAAAATAGAGTTTAGCGCAACTTGGAAGCAATTAATAAAAATAAATACTCGTTTCATAAAGAAGGTTTTAGGATTGATGTAGATTCAGTATTGATAATTGCGCATAATTTATCCTATTTAATCATTCCTAACTTCTTCATTTAATTTGTCTTTTTTAACTAAATATATGAGCTTTAACCTATTTTTTTCTTATAAATGGTGTTTGTTCTTCCTTCTGCTATTCAGTCAGTGTCAACTGATTCGGAAGCAAGAGCAGGTAAAGCAACTAGCTACCGATTACCCATTTCAATTTCAACAATTAAAAACGGATAGTTTATTTGATAGCCCACAAGTAATTAGCATTATTCGACTAGCTAAAAAAGATACTGCTGCCTATTATTTTGACTTAGCACATCATCCTAGCCAATTGATAAAGACGAGTCAATTTGCTAAGAACGAAAACGCTATACTTGCCATCAATGGCGGTTTTTTTGATATGGATAAAGGAGGAAGTGTGACTTATTTAGAAGCACAAGACGTTGTTTTTCACAAGCATAAATTGAATGGTGAAAAATGGGCGATTGCCAATTGGGCTAAAACGGGTGCTATTATTATGGATAAAAATGGGCAATTGAAAATAGAAGCTGCCAAATCACAAGCATTTTATGAGCAGTCCCATGCAGAAGAAAATGTTTTAATTACAGGCCCCTTATTAATTGAAAATGGGAACGCGTTAACTTTGCCTAAAAAAGATTTTACAAACAAAAGGCATCCAAGAACTTGCTTATGCGAAACAGCCGATGCTAATTTAATGCTCACTATAGATGGTCGAAAACATTTTGCTAAAGGCATGAGTCTACGAGAATTACAAACTTTTTTAATGGAACAACATTGTATCCATGCTATTAATTTAGATGGTGGTGGTTCGACTACGATGTGGATAAAAGACCAAGGAGTTGTCAATCATCCTAGTGACCCATTTGGAGAACGAAAAGTGGCGAATGCTTTGGTCGTTAAATTGAAAAAAATGGAATGAATAACATAAAGCGTAAGGTTCTAAAATATAAAAGCCGATTATAATGAGTTATAATCGGCTTTTATATTATTTTAGATCGGTAAAATTTCATATTTATTGTTTATCAGTTCATAGATAGTAATTTATATGTTGCTAAAGGATAATAAATTAAATCGTCTAGGCGAACATCAAGTTAACTGATTTTTCTTTCCTACCGAACTATTGCTTCTATAGATTCTGACGTAGAGGTACGGAAGCTTGTAATCCTCTACGCGCTGATGATTTGGTGGATCCATAGATTAAATTTAAAAGGTGATTGAAAACTTGTATTTGATTAAGTATTTAGTCTTATGTCTCAATATTGGGTAGACCAAGAAATGTAAGTAAAAAGATAATAATAGCTTCCTGCTCCTTTAAAATATATTTAAACATCGTATAGTTTACATAAAAAATTGATTTAGCTTCGAGAACATTGAACTGTTCTAATGTGAGAAAGGTAGTAACTCAGAAGCATAGGGAATTTGGGGTCGTTTAACTAAATGCTTTATCATACGATGTGATAATAATTAAAGTGTTGGTTACAATTAAAACCACTTAACATTTCTTATCAAAGAACTTAAATCAAAACAAGATATTTATTAGACAAGCTCCATTTTCTACAAAACAAATATAGTTTAAAATTCTTTAAAAACAAACATAATTCAATAATTATTTTTAAAAAATCAAATAATCAATTTATAATTTTATACTATACCCTAATTTCAACATATAATAAATTACCTTAATTAAAAGAGTTGTTCCTAAATTAGCGCTTTACATTTCAACTCTTGAAGGAGGAGGCTTATAAAATTCCTTACCGTATACTTTTCACCACAGAGCCACTAAATCACATACGCTGTTACGCTATATACGGCTAAAGGGCAGCGTTTTTAAAAAGTGTATAGAAGAACATTCTAAAAGTAAATTTATTATCAAAACAAATATTATCTTTGACTATCCACATTCATTCATAAAATGCTAAATTATGAGAATTCCCATTCTAGCAATCACTTTTTGCTTAATTACTACTTTTAGTTACACCCAAAACCTAAAAGTCCCAACCCTAAGTCCTTCGGCTGAAATCAAGCAAGAAATTGGCCTTACAGAAATCAGTTTATCTTATGCTCGTCCTAGTGCTAAAGGCAGAGCTGTAATGGGTAATTTAGTGCCATACAACGAGATGTGGCGAACGGGTGCGAATGCGTCTACTAAAATTACCGTTTCGGAGACAGTGAAAATAGCAGGGATTGATTTACCTGCTGGCACTTATGCACTTTATACCATTCCTACAGAAAAAGAATGGACGATAATCATTCATAAAAAGACCAATTTTAGAAGTATTGCAGGAGATAAGGTAAAGCCAGAAAATGATGCTTTTCGGTTTAAAGTCAAACCTATCCAAAATCCCCTAAATGTCGAGACTTTTACCATTCAATTTACCGATATTCATACCAAAGGCTGCAATATTCAATTGAGTTGGGAAAACACGATTATCAACTTACCCGTTGAGGTGGAAGTCGATGCTAAAATTGAGGCACAGATGGCCACACTTTTAAAGACTCCAGAAAAAGTAAGTCATCGAATTTATTTCCGAGCTGCCGAATACTATTTGCATAATCAAAAAGACTTAAATCAGTCGATGGAATGGATTGATGCGGCTTTGACCAAGAGTGAAAATAACTTCCGTTATGGTTTATTAAAATCCAAAATTTATACTGCACAAGGTGCAAAAGAAAAAGCGATTAACACCGTGAAAACTGCTTACGATTGGGCAAAGACAGCGAATAATGCCAATTATATGGGGCAAACGAGTTTATATTTAGCTGAATTAGAAAAACCTACAATTCTCGTAAAACCTAATCTGGCGAAATATACGGAGGATGTAAAAAGCCTGGATAATATTTTAGCCGCTTTATACAATGTAATTTCTGGCGAAAAAGGCGTTAAAAGAGATTGGGCTAGATTCAAAAATTTATTTATCGAAGATGCCCAATTAATGCCTAGTGGTAAAAATAAAGCAGGCAAAGTAGGTTATCGAGTACTGACGCCACAAGGTTATGTAGACAATGCGGGGAAATCCTTAGAAGAAAATGGCTTTTTTGAAGTCGAAATTAGTCGGAAAACGGAGGAATATGGTTCTCTAGTTCATGCTTTTAGTACTTACGAATCTTATCATTCTAAAGCAGACAAGAAACCTTTTGCTAGAGGAATTAATAGCATTCAATTGATGAATGACGGCGAACGTTGGTGGGTGGTTAGTATTTATTGGTTGGGGGAGACGGAGGAATTGCCTTTAACTAAACATTATTTGCCTAAAAAATAAATATAGAGGTGACGGGAAGAAGATGAAATTAGATGATCCTCTTCTCCTGTATCAATTTCATAAAAGCCTCTTTCATGCGCTTACTAATGGTCAATCTATGTTGGTCAATCAATACTTCATTGCCAATGATTTCTTTGATGTGATTGATATTGATAATGCTTGACCGATGGATTCTTATAAAATCAGTATTAGGTAACATCTCTTCCATAAAATTGGTCGTTTGTAGCGCCAATAATACATCATCTTGGGTATATAATTTTACATATTCTCCGAAGCTTTGGATAAATAAGAGGTGGTCATATTTTACTTTTACGATTTTTCGATTGGTTTTCACAAAGAAATAGTCATTAGCAACCCTTTCCATAGTTTCCTTTGTAGGAATAGCAGCTGCTTGAATTGCTCCATTATAGCGAATCAACTCACTTGCTTTATCTATCGCTTTACAGAATCGTTGGAAAGAAATCGGTTTGACTAAATAATCAATCACATCTAAATTATATCCTTCCAAAGCATATTCAGAATAGGCGGTTGTAAAAATGGTAATTGGTGGATTTTTTAGCATTCTTACCAAATCTATGCCCGTTAAATCATCCATCTGAATATCGGTTAATAAAATATCGACGGTATTATTTTGTAATATTTTTTTGGCTGCTAAAGCACTATTCACTACACCGACAATTTCCAGCTCATTTATTTTTTTGGCATATGCGACCATTAAATCTCTGGCAGGTTCTTCATCGTCAACTATTAGGACTTTGTATTTCATGATTATTAAGTATTAAGCGTTATTACACAGAGATACACAGAGGTTTTGTATATTGTGATATTAATTTAACGAGAAAACTAATATTATGTCAGAAAATCAAATTACAGAAATTATTATTGGATGTGCCATTAAAGTTCACAGAAAACTTGGCCCAGGTTTATTGGAAAGCGCTTATCAAGCTTGTCTTTTCTATGAATTGAAAAAGGCAGGTTTAAAAGTAGAAAAAGAAAAACCAATGCCTATTATTTATGAAGAAGTAAAACTGGATCATGGTTACAGAATTGATTTATTAGTGGAAGATAAAGTTGTTGTCGAGTTAAAGACGATTGAAAAACTCCATGATGTTCATACTACCCAAGTTTTGACCTATCTAAAATTAGGAGAATATAAACTGGGTTTACTCCTCAATTTCAATGTTACTTTATTGAAACATGGCATTAAACGACTTATCAATTAATTTAGCTGTTCCACAGAGTTGCGCAGAGGTTTCACAGAGGTACACGGAGAGTAAACCTTTATGAAGCTCTGTGGAATAATTAAACTCCTACGTTTTTTTCAATAAATAAATCCCTATGAAGCTCTGTGTTTTTTCTCCGAGCAACTCTGTGGAATAACTCACCTCCTATCGTTTTTTTATCAAAAAAAATCACATTCGATAAATAAATCTCTGTGAAACTCTGTGTTTTTTCTCCGAGTAACTCTGTGGAATAACTCAACCCTCCCTATCGCTTCCGCTCCAAAGGAATAACCAATCGCATTCGATAAATACCATCAATTTTCTCTTCTAAAAACTCATAAGCTTCCCCATACTGCAAAGCCAATCGCTTTTTAATATTTTGCAAGCCAACCCCTTGATATTTTACATCGATACTATTTTTTTGTTTAACAGAATTAACGATTTCAAATATACAATTATCCAATTCATCCACAGAGAGGTTAATTTTTATAAACCCATTTGGATTACTCACCGCATCACTATGTTTACAAGCATTTTCCACAAAATTAACAATAATTAGTGGCGCAATTAAATAATACCCTTTAACGCCTGTTTGCAAAAATTCAATGTTCTGCTGTCTAGAATTTTTCATTTTATGAATTTCCAACAAATCTGTCACTGCCGCTATTTCCTTGCTTAACCCTACCCTATCTTCACTACAATCATACACCATAAAACGCAAAATCGCCGATAATTTTTCCAACATCGGCGCTGTCTTCTCATTCCCCGTTTGCGCATAGGAGTATATATTATTCAAGGTATTAAATAAAAAATGAGGATTGATTTGGGATTTTAAAAAATTGAGTTCTGCTTCCAATTTTTCATTTTTCAATAAGGCTTCCCGTTTAAAATTTTCGTACCAAGCCTCTACAAAATAAAAAAGACTAAAAGCAGCCGTAATAATACTCGATAATAAAAAATAATATAGAAAATCATCCCAGAACCCACCTTCCTCCTCTGGGTAATTCGTTGGAATAAAACTATCTATGATTTCATAAAAGAAAAGAAAAAAAGTAATCAAGCAAAAAGTAGCGATAAAATAAGTCCATTTCTTGCCTTTAGAAAACAAGGGTAGTAACCAATAATAATGAAGGTATACAATTGGTATTAAATAGGCGACACTAGTTACCGAAAAAAGAAAGGCATTTAAGGGCGATTCAAAATCCAATTGTTCCATGAAGTTAATCAGGAATAAAATACTCCAGGCAGCAACCTGCCCTAAAATGCTATATCGTCGAAAAGTGGATTTTTCCATAACACTCCAAGATTACAACCTTTCTTTCAATTTTTCAATTACTTTCCATTAGCGGCCAATCCTATCTTATCAACGGGCGATAATTTCCTATGAGTGGAAAAACGAATTATCTTTTCCCGCTTATCTCTTTTTCATTCCCGCTTGTGATAAAGTATGGTTCATTGATTGATTAACTATTTTTCTTATTTGTTAATGGTTTAATATTGTAAGGAATTCGAGGTAAAGAAAACTAAAAATTCAAATCACCCTAAATTTTAATTATGAAAAATATCCTGCTTATCTGTTTACTACTATTACCAAGTTGCTGGTTAAAAGGGCAATCAACAATGGAAAAACCGCCTATTTCTATAGCCTATTTCAGTCAATTTGGTTTTCAACCAGGCGTTAAAATTGCGACTGAATTTAATCTAAAGGAATTGACTACCGAAACTCAAAAAGCAAAAAGAAGGAACTTATTTATCAGCCCACAAATTGGCTTTTTTAGTTGGCCTAATAATCATTCCAACTTACTGCTAAATGCAGATATTGGGATTAAAAGACAAAAGGAAAATAAATCAAGCTTCTCTGCTTTATCACTTGGGTTAGGTTATTTACACGAATTCCAGATATCTACCGTCGCCGTACAATTAGGCGATGGTAAGCAATCAACTAGCAGGACCAGCCGTAGCTATTTTTTACCTACCCTTAATTATGCTTTTGGAAGTAGTTTAAGTTCCGCAGTTGATTGGTATTCCAAAATCGGTGTAGGGCAACGATTTGGTGGGGGCATTACGGCTGCAACTACTGTTTTGTTTGAACTCGGATTGCAGTTTCAATTAAAAAAATAAACCGATGTGTCTAGTCTCCAGACTAGATACGGCTATCTGGTCGTCCTCCTGACAACCGCAAAACGATGGCAAATTCTATCTACTCACGGTCGTCTGGAGACGACCAGATATGGATTCCACGTCTGGAGACGTTGGAATATCGGTTCACAGTCGTCTGGAGTAGACATTGGAATATCGATTGTCACTCATAACTCATCATTTATAACTCATAACTAAAAGACATGACAAGGAAAGATTTTATCAAAAATATAGCCACTTTAGGCATTGCGACTCCATTTATGGCAAGTTTACTCACTTCTTGTACAAAAGAAAATATCGAATTCTTTGAAGAAGTACCCGCCAATTTTAATGGAAAGATTATCATTGTTGGTGCAGGGGCTGCAGGGCTAATTGCAGGACATATTTTACAACAAAAAAACATCGATTTTCAAATTATTGAAGCTAGTAGCATTTATGGAGGCCGAGTCAAAAAAGCCGCCGATTTTGCGGACTTCCCAATAGACCTAGGAGGAGAGTGGATTCATACCAATCCTTCCATCCTAGCCAAATTATTGAATGACTCAACTAGTCAAGCGGATATAGACATCATTCCTTATAACCCTAAGACTATTTCTGTTTGGAAGGATGGGAAGTTAAGAAAGCGCAATGTAGCCAGTCATTTCTACAGCGAATACAAGTTTAAAAGTACCACTTGGTACGGTTTTTTTGAAAAGCATATTGTGCCCAATTTTAGCGAGAAAATTATTTATAATAGTCCTATTACCGAGATAGATTATACGGGAGATAAAGTCACTTTAAAGAATAATCAAGGGGGAAATTTTAGTGCTGATAAGGTACTGGTAACTGTACCTGTACCCATCCTTCAAAGTAACTATATCCAATTTAATCCACCGCTTCCAAGTGAAAAAATAGCAGCGGTTAACAATATAGGTTTCCCCGATGGCATCAAAGCTTTTATAGAATTTTCGGAGCGGTTTTACCCAGATTTAACTTTTGCTGATGGTGGCTTAATCAATGGGGGCGACACTTTATATTATGATGCTGGTTTTGGAAAAGACGCCAAAAGTAATGTCTTAGCCTTATTCTCTGTAAGCGAAGAGACTGGAAAATATACCAACTTGGAATCAGATACCGCTACCTTTGAAAAAATCATGAGCGAATTAGATGAAATATTCGATGGTCAAGCTACCAAATATTATAAAAAACACATCATCCAAAATTGGTCAAAAGAACCGTTTATTCGTGGTTCTTATTCTCATTATGATAATTATGGAGACATGGATATTCTTGGGGAACCATTAGACAATAAAGTGTTTTTTGCAGGAGAAGCCTTACATCCTACCGATAGTTCTACTGTTCATGGGGCTGGAGAATCTGGGTATGATGCGGTGGTTAGTATGATTTCGGGGTAGATTTTAGCTATGCCAAATTTTGAAAATTTGGCATAGCTAAGCACCTTCAAAAAATTAAATTTTAGCCCTAAACAAATTCCACAAAATAAGGTACCTTTAAAAGAACTAACCTTCCCCTGAAAGTGTTTTAAAAGCATCTATTTATTCATCAAAATAGGCGTATGAAAAACATAGCAGGTATTCCAGAAAATGGTAAAAAAAGAGTCGTTATTATTGGCGGTGGGTTTGCAGGTTTAAAACTAGCTAAGTCCTTGAAAAAGAGCGAGTTTCAGATTGTTTTGGTTGATAAAAATAATTATCATCAGTTTCAACCACTCTTTTATCAAGTAGCGACCGCAGGCCTAGAACCAAGTGCTATTACCTTTCCTTTGCGAAAGGCTTTTCAGAATCAACAACATATTCATTTTAGAATTGCGGCTTTGGAAAAAGTAGATGCCGAAAACCAAGCCATTCAGACGGATATTGGTCGATTAAAATATGATTATTTAGTGCTGGCAATTGGCGCAGATACCAATTATTTTGGTAATCAAAATATCCAACGACACGCGACGCCCATGAAGTCATTGGGAGAAGCCATTCATCTCCGAAATACGATTTTAACCAATTTTGAAAAGGCATTGAATGAAACAGACCCCGAAGTAATTGACAGTCTTTTAAATTTTGTTATTGTCGGTGGCGGACCTACGGGCACAGAATTAGCGGGTGCTTTGGCAGAAATGAAAAATTATATCCTACCCAAAGATTATCCCGAATTGGACTTTAGTCGCATGAAAATCTATTTATTAGAAGCGGCTTCTAAGGTGCTAAATGGTTATTCGGAAGCATCGTCTATCAAAGGTAAAAAGTATTTGGAAAAATTGGGCGTGCAAGTTATGACCAACACCTTTGTAAAAGATTATGATGGGAAAGCGGTATTTTTGGCAGACGGTCAAACATTGGCTACGGATACGCTAATTTGGGCAGCTGGTATTAAAGGAAATCCAGTACATGGCTTAGGCGCAGCTATTATTGGTAGAGGCGGTCGTTTGAAAGTGGATGCGCATAATCTAGTAGAAAATCACTCCAATATTTTTGCCATTGGTGATATTGCGTTGATGACAACGGAGAAATATGAAAATGGTCATCCACAAGTGGCGCAAGTCGCTATTCAGCAAGCAGGTTTATTAGCGAAGAATTTAAAACGTCAAGAAAAAGGACAAGCGTTAAAAGCTTTCAAATATGTAGATAAAGGATCTTTGGCAACGGTTGGTCGAAATTTAGCGGTGGCAGATTTGCCCTTTGTGAGTTTTCAAGGTTTTGCAGCTTGGGTGCTTTGGTTATTTGTGCATTTGATGGCGATTCTTGGGGTTAAAAATCGATTATTTGTGTTTATTAATTGGGCTTGGAGTTATTTGACTTATGACCAGTCTTTGCGCTTGTTGATTAATCCTCGGAAGGAATCGGGGAAGGAGGAAATGGAAAATGTGACTTGATTATTTTTTACTAGTATTGCTGGTTAGGATTTTCAATCCGACACCATTATTCCCTCGCCTCTGGCGAAATTTAAATTCAAAACCCTAATTCGTTGGGCATCTTAATCTGTTGGACTTAAAAGATATTTTCCCCAACGGATTTAATTTCCCAACGGATTTTTTATTAGCTTTCTCAAAGGCAGCCTCCTCTATGAAATTAATTCAAAACAAAAAAGGACTAACCGAATTTCCAAACCTACCAACAGGGTTAACCGAACTCTCCTTATTCAATAATCATATCGTACACGTTCCAGCCGAATTATGGCAACAGAAAGGTTTAGAAGTGCTGAATATCTCCATGAATAAAATTGAGGTCATCTCCAACAAAATAGGTGGTTTAGTCAACTTAAAAATGATGGACCTTGGGCATAATCAAATCAGTAGCATTCCTAGTGAAATAGGGCAACTAACTTCCTTAAATTCTTATCTTTATTTGCATAATAATAAATTGACGCAGCTACCTAAATCCATTGGTCAGCTGAAAAAACTAAGGTACTTAAACCTTAGTATGAATCAATTGAAAACACTACCCGAAAGTATGGGTAACTTAAGTCAATTAGTGGAATTAAAAATGGAAGACAATCGACTTGAATATTTGCCCAATTCCTTTGAACAGCTTTTAAAGTTACAAGAATTGCACCTGCAAAATAATCGGTTGACCAACTTACCCATGGGATTGATGAATCACCCAAAATTAAGGGTACTTAATTTAGAAAATAATCAACTAGCAACCATTCCAACAGGCATCAAAGAGCTTCGAACACTAAAATTAAGGAATAATAACATCCGACAGATTCCCAAAGAAATCATTAATTTGCAGCAACTTCGCAGAATAGATTTAAGAGGAAACGAGATAAAGGAATTGCCCATAGAATTTCTAGATTTACCTAATTTGGAACGCTTAGATTTGAGGTGGAATGCGCAGCTAGTACCACCTGATTGGATAGTTGAATTAATCCGCCGAGATTGTCTGGTATATTTCTAAAGCATCTTGTTATATAAATAGTTAGCTTAGGCTGTGCAAACGAGGCTAAAAAGTTCCCCAACTTTTTACAAGAAAAA
>JAFMDF010000291.1 GCA_017857395.1 Bacteroidota bacterium
GATTCACTAAATGTACTATAATTCATTTTATCGACCTATCTTAAATCCGTTGTTTATTAAATCCGTTGTTGAAAAAAATCTAAGAACAACGGATTTTTATCATTTTGTTAGCTCGTGTTCTAAAAGCTGCTCCTCCAGCTCACTAATCTTTCGGAGCAGTTCAAAAGTTTTAGATGATTTTTTTGATTATAGTTTTATGCTGAAATTTGTCCAGTAACGGGAAGTTACTGGACAAAATCATACGTCAATTTCTCCTTTCATATACCCCACCGCATAACCGCTAATAAAAACTCTGTCGCCTTTCAATTCACAAAATAACTCGCCTCTTCTAGCAGATAATTGTCTGGCGTGTAACCTTGTTTTACCCAATTGCCCTGCCCAAAAAGGCACAAATCCGCAATGAGCAGAGCCTGTTACTGGGTCTTCTGAAATAGGGTCATTTGCATCAAAAACTCTAGATACAAAATCTACTTCAGTTCCTTTTGCGGTGCAATTAAGTCCCAAGTAAGGCAAATGTTTGACCATTGGTAAATTGGGCTGCAATTCCAGAATCTGCTGCTCATTCTCAAAAATTAACATTAAATCTCGGCTGGCATAAGCGGCAATTGGTTCATGATTAAAGGCCTCAAAAATTTCTGGTGGTACGGCAATTCTTTTGGGATGCCAAACGGGAAAATTAAGGGTAATTTGTCCATTTTCAGAACGCTTTGCCCCTAATTCTCCACTTAGGCATGAAAAACTTATGTCGTCAGTCGGGTGATTCAATTCATTAAAAATAACATAAGCTGAAGCTAAAGTAGCATGCCCACAAAGATTGATTTCTCCGCTTGGCATAAACCAACGGATTTCATAAACATCTCCTCTTTTAACAAAAAAGGCAGTTTCTGCTAGATTGTTTTCTATGGCGATACTTTGCATTAAGTCTTCGGAAATCCACTTGTCTAATGGGCAAACTGCTGCGGGGTTTCCGCCGAATACTTTTTGAGTGAATGCGTCTATTTGGTAAAGTGTGATTGTCATAGCTACAGGATAACAGGATTTTTCAAGATTAACAGGATAGTCGAAATTAAATAAAACTCCCGTATTTTATTTGCAGACCTCCAAGCGTCTTTTCGACCTTGGGCTGTCTAAAATTTATTATTCTATTCTTATAAAATCGTTTTCAAATATGCTTCAAAATCTGGCTTTTCAGCTAACAAAACCCATTTTTTCCATGCTTCCACTTCAAAATGATGAATGACTAATTCGTGAATACAAGCCATGATGGTTTTATCTTCCGCGTTTTTTATCGCCGCAAAATCATCAACTGGCGAACTAAACAACTTTTGATGAATAATATCTTCATAGCCCCACCAATTCAATAAAAACCAGTTGGCAACGACCCCTTGATGAATAATTAAAAAACCAACGCCATACCGATTTTGAGTCAATGCTGGAGTCGGTAATTGGCTTAGTACTTTTTCTAAAATAGCTATATCGAATTCCTCCTTTTCGTTAATTGCATATAATTTTATTCGCCAACCTCCGTGGGTTACTATTTTTACGAAAGTCGTTTTTCTTGGTTGAAAGGTCGCAAATTGATAATCCATTGGAGGTATAATTTATAAGTTTTTGGCGGGTTGTTGTGATGTTGCCTTATTTTATCGACAACATGGCAACATCGCAACACGGCAACATTAAATCTTACTTAACTGACCATTTCTTCCGCCAATGCCCATGCGACTGCTTGCTCTGCATGGATTTTGGTGGTATTAAAAGTAGGAATAGTTACATCGTCAGGTTTGATTAATAAAGGAATCTCTGTACAGCCTAAAATAGCCCCTTCTGCGCCCTGTGCTGCTAAATTTTGAATAACTTTTTTATACCCTTCTCTAGAATCATCCTTTAGTACTCCTTGTACCAATTCGCCATAAATAATTTCATGGATAAAATCTCTTTCTTCTGCCGTTGGAATTAAAACTTCTATCCCAAATTTGTTGGTTAAAAGGTCTTTATAAAAATCTTTTTCCATCACATATTTAGTACCTAACAACGCTACCTTTGATAAACCTTTTGCGACAATCGCTTGCCCTGTAGCTTCCGCAATATGTAATAACGGAATCTCTACATTATCGGTAATGGCTTCACTACAAAGGTGCATGGTATTGGCACAAATCAAAATAATATTCGCCCCTGCTTTTTCTAAATTTTGAGCAGCATTGACCATGATTTTGTCCAACGTTGCCCAATCGCCTACGCCTTGTAAGTGATGAATTTGGTCGAAATCTACCGTATATAAAATGCTTTTACACGAATGAAAACCACCCAATTCTGCCTTTACTTTTTGGTTGATTAGTTCGTAATATAATTTGGAAGATTCCCAACTCATGCCGCCAATTAAGCCAATAGTTTTCATGATTTTTTATTTTTAAAATTTAGAAATAAACTTTCATTTGACCACAAAAGTAGATATGTTTGTAAAAAAGAAACAGATTCAGTTTTAACTATTTTAAGCATATCAGATTTCAAATAGTTAAAACATGCTCATCTGATAAACACTAATTCAACTAGCATTTATAACTTAAAATATGATAACAGAGAATAAAAAATTCCGTTACGACCAAATTGCTAACCAACTAGAGGACAGTATTTTAAATGATATTCTGAAAGTTGGTGAAAAATTACCGTCTGTTCGTTTATTAAGCAAACAACAGCATGTCAGCCCTAGTACTATTTTTAAAGCGTATTACCAATTAGAGGCAAAAGGTTTGATAGAAGCACGTCCAAAATCAGGTTATTATGTACGGTTTCGACATGCAGAAAGAGTGGCACCTGCGGTTGTTTCGGCCACTCAACCCAATGCAAAAGCGATTGATACGAGTGAAATTATCAAAGAATTAGAAGAATTGCGCAATTCTGAAAGTATTTTGAAATTATCGTCTGCTGTACCTTCTCCTAAATTATTGCCTATAGCTCGGTTGAATAAATCTATCGGGGAAGCCGTTCGGACAGAAAAGAATTTTTTATTAAAATATACACATCCACAAGGCAATCCAGAATTGCGCCGAGTCATTGCGCAACAGTTACTAAATTGGGGAGGTAATTTTCGAGCAGAAGATTTGGTTATTACCGCTGGTTGTATGGAAGCCTTGAATATTAGTTTGATGATTTTAACGCAACCAAGTGATGTAATTGCCATTGATGAATTGACTTATTTTAGTATTCATCAAGCGGTGGAAATATTAGGTTTAAAAGCGGTTTCTATTCCTGTTACTTCAACTGGTCTGGATATTCCTTTTTTGAAAAAAGCGATTGAACAATTTCCTATTAAAGCAGGACTTTTTGTGACTAATTTTCATAATCCTACGGGTGTTTGTATACCAGATATTCAGAAAAAAGAATTGGTCGAATTAATGACGGCTAAACAAATTCCTATTATAGAAGATGATATTTATGGGGAGTTATACTTTGGTAAAAATAGACCGAGTACTTGTAAATTTTATGATACCGAAGGTTGGGTTTTGTATTGCTCTTCTTTATCCAAAACCATTGCGCCCGGTTATCGAATCGGTTATTGTCAACCAGGGCGTTTTTTAGAACAATTTGCCCATCAAAAACGGATTCTGTCTTTATCAACGAGTTCTTTACCCCAAGCCGCTTTATTAAATTTTTTCCAAAAAGGGCGATATGATTTCCATCTTCGAAAATTGCGCACGGCACTACACACCCAAGCCCTGCGGTATAGCCAATGTATTCTACAATATTTTCCTGTGGGTATTTATTTCAGCGTTCCCGAAGGTGGCTTTAATTTTTGGATAGAATTCCCAAAGGAATTTGATAGCTATGAGCTATTTAAAGCCGCCAAAGATCAACAAATTGGGATTGCACCAGGGCAAATTTTTTCGGTTGAATCCAATTATAAAAACTATATTCGATTGAGTTTTGCAGAACCTTTTACAGAAGAAATTGAAGAAGGGATCAAACAATTAGGAACATTAGCCGAAAAGCAACTAGCTTTGAGCAATTATAGCAAGGAATTTTAAAAAATAATCAATCAATTTAATTTTTTTGTGTTTTATATTTTAGACAAAACATTTAATCGTTTAAATAGCAATGCAACACCACATCCTAAACGGCGACGCTTTAAAAGCACAGTTTCCCATCGACAAAATTGAGGGCCATTTTATCATCTGTAGAGAATGTTTGATTGATGGTACGATTCAAGGCGATGCCCTGATGGAATTTTGGGATAATAGAGCCAATTTTATTGAAAAAAGGTATGGTAAAACAAGACGGTATAATGATTACATTTTACCAGAATTCCAAAAAATATTAATGCTAGCACCGAATGAGGTCGTAAATTTGTGGTTTGGTGATGACCTTTTTTGTCAAATGAACTTATGCTTTATTGTCTATCTAATGGATATTATTGGGCATCGAGATAATATTTATTTGGTAAAAGCACAACGAGATAATTGGAACGAATTTGGGGAAATGTCCGAAGAAGAATTGGTGACTGCCTACGAAAATCGACAAGCGATGAAAGCAAGTGAATTCCAATTAATGCTGGCTTGTTGGGAAGCTTTTCAGCAAAATAATTTTGCTCAATTACAAACTTTAGCCAATACTAAAACAACTAATTTCCCGCTTTTGCAAGAAGTCATACAAGCACATATTGACCGTTTTCCAGTTGATGGAGCATTAGGGAGGCCTCAACGTCAATTGATGGCAATTCAAGCACAATTGCAAACTGATGATTTTGGATTGATTTTTCAACAATTTACTAAAGACGCAGGAATTTATGGGTTTGGGGATTCGCAAGTGAAGGCGATGTTTGATGAGTTAGAATAAATAACGATTTAGCAAGTAGTTAGATATGCCAAATTTTGAAAATTTGCTATATCTTTTCTTCTCCAAAAACTGGTCACCAATAATTTAAATATGAGTCCTAAATTATACATTCATCCCAATGTCCAAAAAGTCTACAATCTACATAAAACTGCCATTGAACAGGTTGATAAAAACACCACCGTTTTAACACAATTAACTGCTTTCGCAAACAATCTATTTGCCGCATGGACCGCTCGAAGCCCTGTTTGTAAAGGACAAATCAATAACTGGCATCCTGATTTTATTAGTAAAGAATTAGACTTTATTTTTAACGCTAATTTCACTTTAGCAGATGCTCGTTTGTCAATTGCCAAAGATTGTGGGTTTGATAATTGGGAAATGGTAGTACAACAAGGAAATATTACTTTTAATTTAGCTTTTGAAAAGGCCGTTAACACCCTTTTAGCAGGAGATTTGGTAGGTTTAAAAAAACAAATCATACAACAACCAGAATTAGTTCACTTGCGTTCTACGTATGGTCATCAAGCAACTTTATTGCATTACGTAGGGAGCAATGGCGTAGAAATGTGGCGGCAACAAACGCCTTATAACTTACCCGAAATTGCACAATTTTTATTGAAGGCTGGTGCGGATAAAAACGCAAAAATGAAAGTTTATGGTGGGGAATTTACGACTTGGGAAATGGTGGCAACTAGTGCGCATCCGCAGGAGGCAGGCGTTGTGGAAGCATTGAAAAAAATATTGACTGATTAACTACATTGCTATTTTGTCAACGGGTTTATTCAAGGTCGAAATTAAGATTTACTAGATCTGCTAGATTTAGCAAATCAGGACTTCATTTACAATTCTTTCATTACCAATTCGGGACTATCCAATATTGCTTTGGTCAATAAATAATGTTCTGTTTCTCGATAATCTACTTTAGAAATTTGCCCCTCTTGAAAATAGAATACCTCAGAATCAGGCGCCGCCATAATGATAGGTGAATGGGTGGCAATAATAAAATGAGCGCCCGTCTTTTTCACTTTTTCTAGTATCAAAGAGAGCAAACTCAACTGTCGAGCTGGTGAAAGTGCTGCTTCTGGTTCATCAATTAAATACAAGCCTTTGCCTGTAATTCGAGCAGTAAAAAACTTCATAAACCCTTCGCCATGCGACATCGCTTCTAAGTCCTTGGAATAGCGTTGAATAAAACTATTTCGTTCGCCTTCCAACGTACCTAAAGTCAACGTTATATCTCCACCTGTAAAAGTAGCTTTCACGTCTGCAATTTCTTTGTCTAATTCTAGAATCTGTCGTTTGATACTTCTAGAAAAACCTATAAAATCTTCTGCTCTTACAAAAAAGCCATGGCGTGTTTTCTCGGAAAATCGTAGACTTAAATAATCTGCTAGGCGATTGGATGCAGCGAGTGAATCATCGTCTGCTAATCGAAAACTGCCTGCCAATGGTACTTCTGTATAGGCGGCAATGGCTTCTAAAATCGTGGATTTCCCGCTCCCATTTTCGCCCACAAAAAAGCTGATGTTTTTTTCAAATTGTAGGGTTTCTAAGTTTTTGATGAGGGGAAGATTCCATGGAAAAATATCGGCTTCGTCTTCTGGGTAGTTTCTTAATCTTAGGGTGGATAATATCATCAAAAAGGAAATTGAAAATTTAAAATTACAAAAAATGAATACCTACTTATTCTCCTCCATTTTCCACCTCTTAGCAACCCATTGGTCTCGGCGCTTCTCCTTTAAAAAAGACCAAGCAACAATTCGGCTTTTTTTCTGCCCTTGTCCCATTTCAATAATCTTCACTTCCGTAGCAACGGCTTTTTTCAAGGCTCTTTTGACGCCAATCAATGTAGCTTCTTTAGAAACCAAAGTAGAAAACCAGAGACAATTCGGGGCAAACTTCTTACTCTCCTGAATCATCCTCTTAATAAACTGCTTCTCTCCTCCTGGACACCACAACTCCCTAGGTTGACCACCAAAACTGGAGGTGACCGTTTCACTCTTTTTACCAGTTAGATTTTTGACTTTTCGGATAGCACTTGACTGCGCTTCCAAAGCAGACGTATGAAAAGGAGGATTACAAATCGTTAGGTCAAAATGCTCTTTTTTATCCAAAATACCATAAAAAATATCCGTTGGATTGATTTGATATTTGAATTTGATTACTTGATTTAACGTCCCATTATTTTCAATGATTTTATTCGCTGCTTGAATAGCCGTCCGATCAATATCTGTTCCTCTAAAAGACCAACCATATTCATGATGCCCAATGATTGGATAGACACAATTTGCCCCAACGCCAATATCTAAACAGTTGATGGTCTTGCCTGTAGGAATTTGCCCGCCGTTAGAACTGCCCAACAAATCGGCTATGTGATGTATATAATCCGCTCGACCTGGAATGGGTGGACAAAGATAATTCGGTGGAATATCCCAATACTCCAAGTCATAATAATGCAGCAATAAAGCTTTATTGAGCATTTTTACGGCTGCTGGATTAAAAAAATCAATGGATTCGTCCCCATATTTATTAGGCGCAACAAAAGGGGCTAATTCCGGAAGCGTGGCTATTAATTGCTTGAAATCATAGCGTTGTCGGTGCTTGTTTCTAGGATGAAGTTTTGATTTTATCTCCGCTTTATCTTCCACTTTCTTTTTCATTTTGCTGATTGTTTCTATCTCTCAAGAAGATAAAAGTGCTTTATAGTACTTATCAAAAACTTTCAAGAGGTCAGAAGTCAGACCATAAATTAAAATTTATTGTCAGAAGTCAGATTAAAAATAAATCAATCTGCCCTTTTACAGTCTGACAATGAAATGGTCTGACTTCTGACCTCTCGCTTCTCCTATTGCTTCATCTCCGCATAATACTGAAAAAAGTAAGGAATCGTCTCAATCCCTTTATAGTAATTAAACAAGCCATAATGCTCGTTTGGCGAATGCAAGCCATCAGAATCCAAGCCAAATCCCATCAAGACAGATTTTACGCCCAATACTTCCTCAAATAAAGCCACAATTGGAATACTTCCACCACCTCTTTGTGGAATCGGTTCTTTGCCAAAAGTAGTTTTCATTGCCTTGGCTGCTGCTTTATATTCTACCGTATCCGTTGGCGTAACGGCTGGTTCGCCGCCATGATGTGGACGAACTTGTACTTTGACAGATTTAGGGGCAATTTTCTTAAAATGCTTGGTAAAAATTTCCGTTATTTTATCCGAACTTTGATTCGGTACTAAACGCATACTGATTTTAGCAAAAGCTTTTGATGGTAAAACTGTTTTTGCGCCTTCGCCAATATACCCCCCCCAAATACCATTCACATCCAACGTTGGACGGATGGACGTTCTTTCTAAAGTGGTATAACCTTTTTCGCCTCGTACTTGGAAAATATCTAAATCGTCTTTATACGCATGGATGTCAAAAGGCGCTTCGTTCATCGCTTTTCGTTCTGCCTTAGTCACTTCTGCTACATCATCGTAAAATTCTGGAATGGTGATGTGATTGTTTTCATCGTGCATCGACGCAATCATTTTACACAAAATATTGATTGGATTGGCTACTGCACCTCCATAAACTCCTGAGTGTAAATCTCTATTTGGTCCCGTTACTTCTACTTCTAAATAACTCAACCCTCTTAAACCCACAGAAATAGATGGACAATCATTGGCAATAATGGACGTATCTGAAATCATCACCATATCACAAGCCAATTTTTCTTTATTCGCCTGGCAAAATACCCCTAGATTATCGGAGCCTACTTCTTCTTCTCCTTCTATCATAAACTTTACATTACAAGGCAAAGCGTCTTCGGCAATCATGGCTTCGAAGGCTTTGACATGCATATAAAATTGCCCCTTATCGTCCGCAGAACCTCTGGCAAAAATGGCGCCATCTGGATGTACTTTCGTCGGCTTAATAACTGGTTCAAATGGCCCAGTTGTCCACAATTCTAAAGGGTCTGGTGGTTGCACATCATAATGCCCGTAAACTAAAACAGTTGGCAAAGCAGGGTCAATGAGTTTATCTCCATAAACAATCGGATAACCTGCAGTTTGACAGATTTCTACATTCTCTGCGCCTGCTGCTTTTAGTTTCTCCGCCGTATAATCCGCTGTTTTAAAAACATCGTCCTTATAATCAGGGTCGGCACTAATAGAAGGAATTTTTAAGATTTCGATTAATTCATCTAAAAATCGCTGCTTATTTTTATTGATGTACGCTTGTACTTTTTGCATGTTGTGGTATTATTTAGTTAAGAGTTGTGGGTTAAGAGTTGCGAGTTCTACGAAAATACGGATTAGTTACAACTCCTAACTCGAATTAGGAACACAAATATAATAAGGCTATTTTACAAAAGGTGGAAGTTTGCAGAATTTGCTAAATTTTCAGAATTTAGCAAATCAATTAATTTTCGTTTATGATTTTTTTTCTAGCTCTTTTCTATCTATTTATCGCCGCAGGAATCAGCTATTTCATCTATTTCTGGAGTGCTGTATTTAAAGTAGTAGGCGATTCAAGTATGGAAGAATTTAATGAGGAGGAGGCCAATCCAGATGATATGGTAGACGAAACGGAAACTAACGTTATCAATCATTTTGGCACTTTTGTCTTTATTATCCTAGGAGTTTTAGCTTGGACTTTTATGGGATTATTTGTCGGTAAAATTGCAGACGACCTAACCGACCATTTTTTGTTAAAATATCTCAGTTATTTCTTTTTGTATTTTTTCTTTCTGCGACTGCCCTTTGGGGTACTGAATAAATCCATTGTCAAAAGTCATGGATTCCCCCACTTTCCTGAAAAATACATTTTTGCTTTAGTGATGCTGTTGTTTTATGTGGTAGGTGTTTTATTGGCGGATAAAGTACCGCATTTTTCGGAGTGGTCTCAACTTATAATTGGGTAGATCTAAATAGTTTACCAACGGATGAATTAAGTCCAACGGATTTTTTTAACCATGTAGTCATTTAAGTTCATAGAGTAAAAAATCATAGCCGTCAGACTAAGAAATTTAAGTTGACCATAAAATGCGACGAAGTCACGAACAGTCGTTAAAAACGACTATAATATTGATTTTAAGATACAATCCATAGCAGTCAGGTTAACGATTTAATTTAGGTGTTTTTTAAAGCTAATTAGGTTGAAAACCTAAAGAATATTGGTTTGAAGATAAAATCTTCAAACATCGACACCTGCATAAATTGTTGACTATCAGTAATAATTTTCTTAGCCTGACGGCTATGGATACAATCTTAAAATATCGACCCAATCGTAAGTTACTGATTAACAGCGGTATTTTTCTTAGTCTGACGGCTATGATAAAAAACTTAAATGCACTTAAATGACTACATGGTAAAAAATCTAATCAAACAATTTTACAATATTATCTGCATTATCCGCTTCTATAGTTGCCAATAAAGTGCGAGTGCCCAATTTACCAACTTTATAAACTTTACTACCGACTGGCCAATGTTCTCGACGCTTTTGCAATGGATTTAACGGAAAACCATAACTAAATCTTTTACCTTTTGGGCCTTTGACATAGGCTTGAATTCTTTTGCCACTATTATTGAATAACTTAAAATCAATATAATCCACTTTTTGTGTGGCTACTTTTGCTTCGTCTGCTGACACCACTTCACTTTCTCCTTTTATTTTAATGCGATTTTTTGCTGGTTGATTCGTGTAAATGACTTCTCCTCCATTTTCTACTTTTCCATCCAATAATTGAACCGCATTTACTTTGGCTTTTCCGTGACTCCAAATACTGGCATATACTTCTTGGGCGACTAATTCCAACGCATCAATTGTTCCTGTTTCGATGCCAAATCTCAAAGTATTCGCTTTACCAAATAATTTAACTAAACCAACATTATTGGTCACTCTAAATTCGTCCGCATCAATGTTTTTCACGGTGTAAAGACCATAACCGTCTGCTTGCAATCGCTTTAAATTGGGTGCGCCAATGGTCAAAGCCACTTTAGTCGCTTCTACCCAACCTTTTTGTTGAATGTATAAAATATCGTCTTCGACTTCTACTCGTATATGGTCAAATAAATTGTCGTCGGTGGTCATGCTTAAAGCAGTAGTCGTTCCGCAATCAATTTTTGCGGTTACAGGAAAGTTAACATGGATTTCGGAAAAGTCGGCGAGTTGAATAGCTTTTGTTCCTAATTGCCCATTCCCATTTTTTTGAGCCGTTAAGGAAGTAGTTAGGAAACAGATTAAAAATAACAACTGAGTGATTTTCATGGTTACTAGATTTTTTGATTGATAAATTGGCGGAGAGCATTGGGCTATGGGCCTAGGATTCGTTATTCTATGCCCTTTGTCCAATGCCCTCTGCACACTATTTTCAACAAATTTCACTCATTTTATTCTTGCTATCGCTGCATATTATGATTTGACACGACTCAGATTATGATTTGAGGCTAATTACTTATTTCAATTTCCCCAAAACCAACTCAATCGCCTTAGCCAATTGCGGGTCTTCCCCTTCTACTCTATCCTTAAAAGTATTCTTCACAAAAATATCAGGCGCAACACCCGTTTTTTCAATATTCTTCCCATCCAACGTATAACAACCCCAAGAAGGCAAGCGATAAAAAGAACCATCCACCAACCCTTTGCCAGAAGTAAAAATTATCCATCGGTAGGTTTCTGTTCCCATAATAGTCCCTAAACCTAACTCCTTAAACCCAGCTGCGGTCATTTCCGCATCACTTAAACTTTGTTCGTTGATTAGTAAAACGATGGGTTTTGCGGCAGGGGTAAAATTGGGTTGTGGCGTCAATGCGCCTTCTCTATATTTCCAATTTAAATAAGGTTTTTGCG
>JAFMDF010000045.1 GCA_017857395.1 Bacteroidota bacterium
TTTTATTTCTTGCAATAAATTGATTTTTAGCTATTTAGCCCTACTGATTACTGCCATTCAGACTACTATACATTTTGATATTTTGCTACTTAGAGTTGCAAGTTGGCAAGTCCTTACTTGATACTAAAATTTTAGCAAATCACCCCAATTACCTCTATGATTCGGTTGCTGCTTATTCAATTCAAGGTGTTGTAAAAAATCTTTTCTAGGAATCTCTTTAGCGCCTAAACTACCTAAATATTGTGTTTTTTGTTGGCAATCAATTAAATCAAAATCTAGTTTAATCAATGCCCTAACTAAAGAAATAAAACCAAATTTAGAAGCATTACTCGCTTTAGAAAACATAGATTCACCAAAAAATACTTTGCCTAAAGCCACACCGTATAAACCACCAACTAACTCCGCCTCTTTCCAGACTTCTATCGAATGTGCGTACCCTGCGTGGTGTAAATCAACATAGCCTTGAATCATACTTTCTGTTATCCAAGTGCCACCACCTTGGCCTTCCCGTTTTGCTTGTTGGCAATTGCGCATTACGGTTTCAAATTCTTGATCAACCGTTACTTGAAATTTTTTTTGATTAAAATAAGAGCGCATACTCTTAGCAACTTTCAAGTCTTTGGGATACAAGACAAAACGTGGGTCTGGTGACCACCAAATAAAAGGGTCTTGCTCATTAAACCAAGGAAAAATACCGTTTTGGTAAGCTTCTATTAATCGGGGTACGGATAGGTCACCTCCTAAAGCTAGTATACCATCCTCATTGGCAAGGTCAGCAGGAGGAAAAGCAATGTCGTCTTTAGCAAGCCAGTAAACAGGCATTTGGATATCAGTTGCCAGTTGCCAGTTACCAGTTTCAGTATTGGGGATAACTGACAACTGGTAACTGGCAACTGTTATTATTTAATTAAATCGACTTCTTCTGCTTGCAATACTTCTTTACTTTGTTCGGCATGATGCACAAAAGCAACTACCTTGCAATTTTCTGCCACCCATTCATTTGGCAAAGTAAAAGAAAAAATATTAGAAATGGATTGGTTCGCAATGAATGCTTCATTGATTGGATTGCCAAAAGTGTTGGTAATCATACTTCTAAAAACGTGGGTCTGGGCGTAATCATCCACTTTTCCATCAGGTGTTAATTGCACGTCAACAATATCGTTTTCTGTAATCAGTATACTCAAATTTAAAGCATCAGAAATGTTCTGGGTTGGCGTAATACCTACAGAAACATTTAGAATTCTATTAGAAGCATTATAAGTTGTTTCTAAATCCAATGCCATGATTGCAGCGGCTTCTAATTCTTGTCCAACGAAACCGCCCCAAGTAGCAAAAGCTTCGATTTGTAAATCATCTTCGCCCGAGAATTGTTTTCGATTAACTACACCAGAAGGAAAACCAATCGGTTGGTCTAAAAAATCTAAAATATCATCACCTTGGTCTGTTCGATAATCGTTTTTGCTATCATTATAAGGGCGAGAAAAAAAGCCTGCATGATAAGACACCGCAATAAAGTCTTCGCCAAAAAGTGCTTCCGATTGCAAATTTTCAATCTCTATTTTTGCTTGTGGACAATTTACACATCTTACACCTGTGAACTCTTCCATCAAGGCTTTTTTGACAATTATATCTGGATTTGGTGGTGCGACCGTTCCTTCACAACTCAAACAAGGAATAATTGGTTTATTTTCTGTGCAAGCCATTAAAGAATAGGCTAGGAGGAGAAAAAAGAGATATTTGATATTCTGAAAAACCATGTGGTTCTGTTTTATTTTGTACGCATGCAAAGACGCAGAGACGCAAAGTTTTTTTAGTACTTAGAATGATTAGAAAATAACTCCATCATTTTTTGCAGACCTCCAAGCGTCTTTTCGACCTTGGAGCGTCTAAATGACGGACTTATTAAAAAGTCGAACTTGTCGTAAATCGAAAACCACTAAAAGCAGGTTCTAATCGACAAATACCACCAGAACAAACCACGCCTTCCACCTGCTTAATATAACTCAAGGAAAAGCGATTGGATTTAATCGTATAAAAAAGATCCAATCTTGGATAATGTATTTTGTCCGTCTTTTTAGGGTCAATATTATACATATCGGATATCGTAAAAGTCCATCTAGGTGCAATAGCATATTCTGCCAAGCCAAAGATCCAACTGCCGAAGTCTTGGTCTGTTTTCATGTATTGCAATTCAAATCGAACACTCTTTTTACGGTCAATTTTATATAAATAATCTATAAAAGGAATAAAAGTTTTGACGATAGGTACATCAGGTTTCGTTTCAAATATTTCCTGATTGTATTGTTGAAATTGTAGACCTGCTGTTAAAATAAATTTCTTTCTTTTTTTGATTTGGATTTCTGAATAGCCTTCTCGATACAATAAGTTATTATCTAAATCGGTGATATTGGAAAAAGTTAATTCAATACCAATATTCTTTTTAGGTCTAAATTTTAAATCAATTTTTACCGCTTGTTCCCCTAATTCTTGAATAGCTGGCGTATATCGACTGGTCAGCCGATAAGTGTTAAATCGAGACATCGGTGGCAAAAAATTAAGCATCCCTCGATTTAAAGAAACAAATGGATTCGTTCGGAAGGTGAAATTTTCGGTACGTTTTCCTTCTAGTGTTACCCCAAATCCTTCGCCTGCAATACTTAAAGAGGAATAATAAACCGAGCCTTTTTCATTGACTAACTGCCCTAAAGAGGTACTACCATCTCGATTGGTTTTAGTCGCAAATGGATTAAAGAAAACATCTTCTGTTTTCCAGGCAGCTTCGGCATACCAACTTACATTGCCAACCGTTAAGGTGTTATACAAAGTCAAGGCAGACGTATTAAAACTTGGGGCAATGCTATCTGTAACAGAAAAAGTGGAGACGGTACTTACTATCCGTTGCATCGTCTCGTCATCATAAGTTCGATTCACGACACCAAAACCTGGTGTTAAAGACCAATTACTTTCTTCTTCGGTAATAAACCCATCAATACTAAACGCTTTAATAACAGGGTCATAAATATCAAATTGTTGTTTTTGCCGTCCTGTAAATGCTTTGATTTGCCAATTCTCTCCTAAGTCGTAGGCTAAGCGAATACCCAAAAGTGCATTATCAATCAACAAAGGTCGTTCTTCGTAAGCCCTAAAAATAATACCGCTACCGATTTGGTCATATAAATAGCCCCCTGCTAAACTGAGTTTATCAATTTTCTTTTTGATGTACCATCTACCAATTCCTTCGGCCGTATAAGAACCTTGAGGGTTCAATAAATTGGAATTATTAAAAAGGTCAAATCGAAGACCGATATCAAAACCACTATAATTATAATTTAAATTGAGCCAAGCATCCGCACCATATAATTGATGGTCATACTGTGGCGTATTGGTTGCGCCAATCGCTGAATCTCTGAGAAAAATATTGGCATTGGCTTGGAAATTACCTGATAGGGTTCCCTTGTCATTTTGTGCCAATAAGGTGAGTGAACTAAAAAGAATAAATAATAGGAATAGGCTAAGTTGTCGCATAAAAAACAGGAGTTCTGAATAAAATTAAAAGGGTTCGAGGGACTAGTTACTTTTACAAATAAATAGTCCCTCGAACCCTCTTAATTTATAATTAACTTGTCGGCTGATATACTTAATTTACGCCTTGAATGTTTCTAAAAAAGAGGAAGTGTGTCCTATCTTTTATAAAATTGGCTGAAATGGGTCATTTGAAAGACCGAAACTAGCCATATCTTTAGCACCTTTTATATTTGTAATTGGAATTTCACCAAAACTCGCAACATGATTTGTCGCAATTTTTGCTCCTGTAGGTAATGTTGTCCAATTTTCCCAAGTAGCTGCAATTCCACCAATTGGAATGATAGAGGTCCACATTTTATAACTAGTAGGCAATCCTTTGTCATCTAGTATCCATAAATAAGAATCTCCTGGAGTGGTACCACCAGAAACATAGGTTATCAATAGTGCTTTACTACCATCTTCTAAAGTAACAATCCTTCTTTCTGTACCGGGGTCAAAAACTTTGGCAGGTGCATTTAGCCAAAAAGAATCGTTACAAAAAAGCCCCCATGCTGCTTTTACTAATTTATCTCCTGCATCACCTGTAATTTCAGTACCATTTGTCCATGCCTTCCCGCTAATTTCATCAGGGTTTAACAATACCTCATTTCCATCCCAATTAACTTTTACTAGATTTCTAGTTCTATCCCATAAAAAATCGTGCCCTCTAGGAAAAGACCACTGTATAACTCCCGTTGTATCCCAAGCGGGTTTATCAATAGCGGCTAATACTTTATTGGCTAGTGCATCTGCTTCTGCACCAGTCGTTCCCTCTGGTATTGACTCACTAGCGGCTTTTACAAAAATAAAGAGTCCTAAAAGTATTACGCCGATAATACCTAATATCCACTTTAACCATTTTGGAATTCGCATTGTATAATATTTTTTTGATATAAAAGAAATTACTCAAAGGTAAGTTTTTCAAAGACTTTCAGGGAGTTTTGGCTTTTAAATCTTTTGACTTAGAAGGATTATTATGTACATTGGCTTTCTTTTATTCTTTAATTAAAACTTACTAGTCGGTTTCTATTTTTATGAATATTCCTTTTTTTGCTAAAAAATTAATCCTTTTATTCTTTTTACTACTTTATACTTTGGTCAGTATAGGGCAAGAAAATGTAATGGAATTTGACAAAGAATGGGAGAAAGCGCAAGCATATATAGCTGATTATGAATTAGACTTACTTTTAGAGACCGCTACTAATATGGAAAAATTAGTAGTCAGTAAACAAAGTACACAATTTGGAAAAGTAGCTTATCTTTTTGGTGAATATTGGTATGCTGAAGAAAAATGGTCTAAAGCAAAAAAATATTTTGATAACGCTATTCAGCTATTAGAAAAAGATACTGCTGAACAATTAGTATTAGCTGAGGCTTATTTGGTCGGAGGATTTGCAGCAGAGGAGTTGAAAGAAGAGCATCAAGCACTTCGATATTATCAAAAAGCATTAGGGCTAAAACAACAAATATTTGGATTAATACATCCGAGAGTCGCTAGTATTTATTTTAATATAGGTCAATTTTATCAATTAAAATTAGATTTAACAAAATCAGATAGTGCTTTTCAAAATGGATTGGCTATCCTGCAAGCTTTTCATCAAGAAGCGCATGTAGAATTTGCAGATTATTATGAAGAATTAGGTTACAATCAATCTTCAAAAGATAATTTCAAAGGAGCTGTTAGCTACCTGACAAAAGCACTTTCACTCAAGGAAAAGAAACTTAGGAAGATTGACCAATCGCTAGTTTTTCCTTATAAATACTTAGGTAAGGTTTATCGAAATGGCGAGTATTTTGGCGAAGCCATCAATTATTTCAATAAAGCATTACAAATATTAGAAGAGCAGCAAGAACGAGATATTTATCAAGAAGCGATGCTGCATTTGCATATAGGTAAATCTTATCTCAAGCTTAAAGATTATGAAAAAGCTTTGAAGTATATCGACCAAGCGACTGTTATAGATACAAGCAATCAATTTATTTTATTTGATGGTCATCGTTTAAAAGGAAAAATTGCATCGGAGAAAGAGGAGGAGGAAGTAGCTAATAAACATTTTGAGATAGCCTTGAAAGGGTTTGACAAAAAGGTGAAAAATAATGAAGATTATTTGATAGAAACCAATAAATTAATTGCTAAACATCAATTAAAAATAGGTAATTATCATAAAGCCTTGAAGTACACTCAGGTTGCCATAGCACAGGCATTGATTACCTATAAAAATCAACCCAATAGTTTTTTTGATTTATATTTATTATTAGGAAAATGTCATAACGCATTAAATGCTATAGAAGAAACAGAACATTATTTTTCAAAGGCAAGAAAAATAAATGGAGGTACGCTCAATTGGGAATTTGCTAACTTAAAACAGTTAAAAAATGAAGTTACCCTGAATTTAGAGTATGCTGACCTTTCTATAGAAAAGCAGCCGCTTGATTTACCTAATTTATTAAAAACAGATTCCATTCTTCTATCAACTATCCAATTAGTAGACTATATTACCACGACTTATCAAGAAAAAAGTACCAAAGAAAATTTTATAGAAGAATATCATAGAGTATTTAAAAAAGCCATTCGGGTTAAATATTTACTGTACGAAGCTACTCAAAAAGAACATCATCTAACAACCGCTTTTACCTTGGCTGAAAAAAGCAAAAATTTAATCTTATTAGAAACCCTTAATAAAGTGGATGCTTTAACGGCAGCTGTTTTTTCTGATGCGCTCATTAAACAAGAACAAAAACTTAGAACAGATATTACCTATTTAGAAAATAGACGATTTGAAGCCAATCAAGCCCATTCTCTAAATGAAGTAGTTATTAGGATATTAAATGGACAAATCTTTGAGTTAAAAGAACAATATAAAACCTTATTAAAAAAAATAAAAGTACAATACCCAGATTATTTTCAATTAAAATTCAACGCTACTTTTGTCTCTGTCCACGATATTCAAAATCGTTTATTATCCCCAGAACAAACCATTATTGAATACTTTCTAGGAGACGATTTAATTTATGTTTTTTTGATTAAGAAAAATGATTTTAAAGTAGTGACGTTGCCTAAAGAACAAGGTTTAATCACAAAAATTAATCAATTTAGAGAAAGTATTTATAGCTACCGACCAGCCAATACTAGTCAGCAAAAGGAATTAAATAAATCTTTGATAGCGATAACACACCAATTAGGTTTTGAGTTATATGGACTGCTTATAGATCCTTTTCAAAAAGAGCTGACGCAAAAGATAACCATTATCGCAGATGGTGTCTTAGGTTATTTGCCTTTTGATGCACTCATTACAAAGCTGCCAAGTGAGGATAATCAATTGACTAAGCCTTCCTATTTAATGGCGGATTATATGATTAGTTATGCACATTCTATTAATTGGTTAAGTGGACTTTTTAAGAAAAAAGAAGTCGCATTTTCCGAAAATTTTATTGGGGTGGCTCCTGTCTTTCAATCTACTAACGGAGACGCAGAGATTGCAGATTTCAGATTAGGATTGGGCCCTTTAAAACATAATCAAGAAGAGGTTATAAATATAAAAAATAGTATTGGAGGAAAAGTAATAACAGGTGTAGCTGCTACTCGACAAGCATTTATCAAGTACCTAAAGGAAGGGCAAATTTTACATTTGGCAACACATGGCAAGTCAAACGATAAACAAGGTGATTATTCTTACTTAGCTTTTGCCGCACCAACCGATGCTACCGACTATCAATTTCTATACGTAAAAGACTTATTCAATCTAAAAATACCCGCAGATTTAGTCGTATTAAGTGCTTGCGAAACAGGCCTCGGAGAAATCAAAAGAGGCGAAGGAATCGTAGGAATTGGGAAAGGTTTTTCTTATGCTGGCGCAAAAAGTATGGTCACAACACTTTGGAGGGTAAGCGATAATTCGACGGCTAACTTTATGCCTTTATTCTATTCGTATTTGAAAGAGGGATGTTCTAAAGATGAGGCATTATGGAAGGCTAAAAAGAAATTTATTGAAAAATATCGAAATGCTAGTCATCCGTTTTTTTGGTCGGGTTATGTAGCTTACGGCAATATGGAGGCTATTGAATTTCAGCATATAAATTGGTCTATTTCTTTTATCATAGGATTAATGCTAGTAGGAATTATTATACTGTTTTTATTACGCCGTCTTTTTAGACAATAAAAGGTAGGATAGCTTTCCTTTCGATAGGATAATTAGCAAAATTTTGTTGATACCATTGATGGTGAGCTAATGCCCGAGGAATCAAATTAGCTACCGTCCATATGACAAAAGATAGTGCGGGTAAATTCCAGCATAAAATAGCAAATCCTATCCACTCTATAATCTCCCCAAAATGATTGGGACAGGAAATATACTTGAATAAACCGCCTTTAGGAATTTTATATCCTTCTTCTCCTGGTTTTCTTAGTAGTAATAAAATATTATCCGATTGAATATTGATCATTGCTCCAGTTAAAAATAAACTACACCCTATAATAAATCTACTATCAAATAGCCATTCTATCGTATAACCAGTTCCAAAATTGCCCAAATAATAACCATTTAAGCCTGCATTGATGCCATTAAAAAAAATAGCAGAAGCCGCAATCATTAAGGGCATCTTCTTTCCTTTTGTTTTTATCCTAAAAGGAAAAATTAGGCTTCGATTAAAATAATGGATTAACCAAAGTCCAGCTATCAATAAGGTCGGTAAATTAAGATATTGATTGGATAAAAGAAAATAGAGGAACATGACTGGAGAAACAATTTCCATAAGTACCCATCCTAGTTTATTATCAATCATTAAACCCCATTTATTACTGACATGTCTGCCGTAGGGGGCAATAATTTTAAGTTGGATAGGTACTAAAATGAGCGCAAGGAGTATCCAGTAAATGGAAAAAGTGTTCAATGTTGCTAGGCTCATTTAGAAATGAATTAAAATTAAAATGCAAATTAAAAAACTCTAACAATGAGCCTTCTTCAATTTTAAAAAGGTAAATTTATTTTTCAGCAATCCTTATTTATTTTTCAAAGAAATTTTTCTCTTATGCTTCTTGTTTCAAAGCGGCTAAAACTTGTTCTGCTAATTCAAAACTAGTCCCTGAAGACATCCGAACCCGCTTTACCCGTCCATCCCAAGTAGCTGCTTTGGCTGCCCATACATGATAATAGCCCTTGTCATCCAATTCGCAATAAACACCTAAAGGCATGTGGCAACCACCTCCTAATAAATTCAAAACTTTCCGCTCTACATTCGTCACCGCCGCGACTTCAGAATTGTGTAATCGCTTAATAATTTTCCTAGTTTCTATATCTGCGGTACAAGTTTGATAAGCTAAAACTCCTTGCGCAGGGGCAGGAACAAATTCTTGTGTATTCAATTTGACGACTACAAAATCAGACATATCCAAATCTAATCTTGTCAATCCTGCTGCGGCTAAAATAATCGCATCAAATTGCCCATCTTTTAGTTTCTGCAGCCGAGTCGGTACATTTCCTCGAATATCTTTCAAATTAATATCTGGACGAATATCTAATAAAATGGCTTTTCTTCGAGCAGAAGACGTACCAACAGTCGCATTATCCTTAAGCTGATAAACTTTGCTAGTATCTTCTTGTCCTTTATTAATCACCAACCAATCCGCAGGATTTTCTCGATAAGAGACTCCTGCAATAGATAAGCCTTCTGGAGATTCCGTAGGTAGATCTTTCATCGAATGAACCGCTAAGTCTACCTGCCCACCTAATAAAGCATCCTCTAGTTCCTTGGTAAAAAAGCCTTTGCCTTCTATTTTATCAAAACTCAAATGTTGGATTTTATCTCCTCTCGTTTTGATAATCTTAATTTCCACCTCAATGCCCATTTTTTCTAAATTATCTCTGGTAAAATGCGCTTGCCAAAGTGCTAATTTACTGCCTCTCGTACCTATAATTATTTTTGACTTCAAAATTTTGTTACGTTTGTTATTATTCAATATAGACTAACGTCCATGCTACTTAAGTATTGCAAAGATACCGCCTTGATTTATTTTTATAAGCTATCAGCGTTTCAAATAAATATTTTTTCGTAAAACTCGCAACTCGCAACCCGCAACTCGGAGTAATTAATCCATCGTCGCTCGGAACTTTTCTTCCAAATCGGCCATATCATAAATATCAGCTAACTCATATTCTTGGACGACATTTCCTTCAATTTCTTTTCTAAAATAAACCAATCCTATATTTTTTGCATATAATTCAACACTATTATAAGCGACTTCTTGAAAACCAACTGCTTCTATCTCCAATAATTCTTTATTAAAAAATTGCACAGCTGGCACTTGTTGCCCTTTATAAATATAGCTTGCTTCGCCCATATAATGTCGATTTTTAATTAAGCGATATTTTTGATTGGGTTGCTGATAATCCCTCCAAAATATTTTATAGAGAAAAAGACCTGTAGAGTCTGTCACTTCAAAGGGAAAAACATTATCCACTTCCACTCTTACGGGATTCTGTTTTTGTTGCCCTGTAAGCGAATCCGTTTCGTAGAAATAAAAGTCATTTAGAATAACCCCATTTTTTACAATTTCTTCATTGGTGAGTTGCTGTACTATAAAATTATGGTCAAAATATTCGCTAGTAATGATGGTGTCTCCCTTGGAAATAGTCGTTCGGAAATACCAATAGAAAGGAGCTAGACTATCATTGACTGCTTGATATTCATATACTTTACCAGCCATAAAATCAGCAACAGGATAATAATAGCTGCGGATATTTTTAGTTTTAGTTGACGTTTGGCAACTATATAAGAAAGAGAAAATAAGTATTGCTATAACTAATTTTAAATAAACAACTATTGGAGATAAGGGAACAGTAGCGAGAATAGCATTTTCTCTTTGAATATCTTTCTTTTGCATAAAATTAAATTAGTCGAATATAGTTTATGTTTAATTTAAAGCGCTACTTCTTTAAAGGAACTAAGCTTTAATTTTGTTGTCATTTTTAGAGAAATTATTTAAAAAAATACCTTTTAAGAAATGTAAAAATACAGCAACCACCTCTTACATTTTAATAAACAATGACAGTTGTTAAGAACTTGCCAATATTTCCAAGGAAGTAACCAACTACCTGACAAGAACGTTTTAATACAATCATTGTAAAATCAGCAATCCACTTTTCTAGAACTAAAATATGTTCATTTTAGTTATAAAATAGTAGTCGGACAAAATGGAAGAATAGGAGAGGTTGGGTAGCATTTATTTCTGGCATATTCATTGGAGTGGATAGTTCGAGGATAACGGCTTGACTTTAGAGAGGCAAAATGTTACTTTTGCAAAAAACTGCGTCAAGAAATTAGAGAACGAAGTAACTTTTTTATAGGTCATTCGTTCTGCAAATTACTTATCAAGTAATATTTATCAATTTAGTGTTTTATAGAATTGTTTTTGGTAAGGAGGTATTAAATGAATGAAGCTAGGTCAAAATAAAAATCATCCACCAAGTTACCCAAGACTAAAGCGACTCAACAACACTTACTTAATTTTTTATATAGATGTATTGGACATTAGAATTAGCCTTATCACTAGAAGATGCGCCATGGCCTGCTTCGCGTGACGATTTAATTGATTACGCTATCCGAGAGGGCGCTCCTTTGGAGGTTATTGAAAACCTTCAGGAAATGGAGGACGATGAAGAACTATACGAGAGTATATACGATGTATGGCCAGATTTCCCAAGAAAGGATGATTTCCTCTTCAATGAAGATGAGTATTAACGACTCATATTCTGGCTTAGCTAAAAAGGTCTTACTGAATCATTCGGTAAGCCCTTTTTTATTTTAGAAAATTCCCTACCTTTGTTTAGATAGCTTAACAGAAAAATCTACACGACAACAATACATGAATTTTTCCTCAAAATTATTAGAAGAAGCGGTCGATGCTTTTGCCAGTTTGCCTGGCATTGGTAAAAAAACGGCCTTACGTTTGGTCCTACATTTATTGATGCAACCCGCAGAAGCTGCGGAACAGTTTGCGGCAGATATTGTCAAGATGCGTCGAGAAATTAAGTTTTGTGATAAATGTCATAACATTGCCGACGAAGCCGTTTGTAATATTTGTCAAGACAAACGTCGAGATGAAGCGGTTATTTGTGTTGTCGAAGGCATTCGAGATGTCATGGCCATTGAAGAAACGGGACAATACAAAGGCATGTACCATGTTTTAGGCGGTGTTATTTCACCAATTGAGGGGATTGGTCCAGGTGAACTAAATATTGATACCTTAATCGAACGAGCGAATTTAGCAGAGACTAAAGAAATTGTTATGGCGATTAGCCCAACTATAGAAGGCGATACGACCATTTTTTATATTTCTAAAAAATTGCGGGAGGCTTCTGTGAATATTTCGACGATTGCTAGAGGGATTTCTTTTGGTGGGGAATTGGAGTATGCGGATGAGGTGACTTTGGGGCGGTCGATTGTTGCACGGATTCCTTACAGAAAATAATGAAGCTAAGCATCATCATCGTCAACTACAACGTCCGCTATTTCCTAGAACAAGCCCTCCTATCCGTTCAAAAAGCGACTAAAAATTTAACTACAGAAACCTTTGTGGTTGACAATAATTCGGTAGATGATTCTGTACGAATGGTCGCTGAAAAATTCCCTGCCGTTCATTTAATTGCCAATCAAGATAACCCTGGTTTTTCTAAGGCGAATAATCAAGCGATTCGACTAGCAAAAGGGGAGTATATTTTATTGTTAAATCCAGATACTTTAGTCGAAGAAGACACTTTTGATAAATGTGTTGCTTTTATGGATGCTCATCCAAAAGCAGGTGGATTGGGTGTAAAAATGATTGATGGTTCAGGTAATTTTTTACCAGAATCTAAGCGGGGTTTACCGACACCGATGACGGCTTTTTATAAAACATTTGGCTTTGCTAAATGCTTTCCAAAATCGCCCATTTTTAATCGGTATCATTTAGGTTTTTTGGATAAGGATAAAACGCATGAAGTAGAGGTGCTAGCAGGTGCTTTTATGTTGATGCGAAAATCCGTTTTAGATAAGATTGGTTTATTAGATGAGACTTTTTTTATGTACGGCGAGGATATTGACTTATCTTACCGAATCATCAAAGGCGGCTATAAAAACTATTATTTTGCAAACACCACCATCATTCATTATAAAGGAGAAAGTACCAAAAAAGGCAGTTTAAATTATGTAAAGGTTTTTTATAATGCGATGATAATTTTTGCCAAAAAACATTTTCAGGGCGAAAAAGCCTCTCTTTTTGTAGGTATTTTACAATTTGCCATCTACTTCCGAGCATTCTTGACCATTCTTAGTAATTTTTTCAAAAAGATTTATTTACCATTTTTAGATGCACTGCTTATTTTTGGTGGCATGTATTGGTTGAAAGATTTCTGGGCAACTTCCTATTTTGACGATGCTCATTATTACAAACCCTCTTTCCTTTATTTTAATGTACCCTTATACATCAGCGGTTGGCTTGGGAGTGTCTATTTTAATGGCGGATACGACGAATCAAAAAGTGTTCGCAAACTTGTTAAAGGCTTAATTTTTGGATCCATTTTATTAGCGGCCATTTATGGCTTTTTACCTTCGGAATATCGCACTTCTCGAATGCTCCTTTTATTGGGTGCTGTTTGGGCAATTATCAGTACTTTTTTGCTTCGAGCTGTACTCCATTTTCTAAAATATAAAAATCTAAAAGTAGGGCAACAACCAACTCAAAACTTAATTATTATTGGAGAAAAAACAGAGGCAGAACGAGCCTTAGAATTATTGAATAAAGCGAGTATCCAACAAAATTTTATTGGCGTTGTTGCCCCTAAGCCTGCTCCTGATAAATCTTATCTAAGTCATTTAAGCAATCTAAAAGAAGTCGTACAAATCTATCAAGTCAATGAAATAATTTTTTGTTCCAAAGATATTTCAGCCCAATCCATCATGCATTGGATGACCCAGTTAGGAAATAAAATTGGATATAAGATTGTGCCGAAAGAAACGATGAGTATTATTGGGAGCAATTCTAAAAATACGCCTGGAGAATTATATACGGTTGATATTCGCTATAAAATTTCTGATGCCGTACAGCGACGAAGTAAACGATTAGTGGATATTATCATCGCCATAATTTTAGGCTTGTCTTATCCACTTCTTTTCTTATTTGTAAATCATAAATTTTCTTTTTTAAAAAATATTTTCAACGTATTATTGGGGCAAAAAACTTGGGTGAGTTATTTCAAAATTAAAGAAAAAAACAATGATTTACCAAAAATAAGAAATGGCGTTTTAAGCCCAATAGCAGGATTGAATAATGAAAAACTAGATACTGCAACTATTCAAAGACTAAATTTTTTCTACGCTCGGGATTATGATTGGGTGAAGGATTTGGAGTTGATTTGGAAAGGATTCAAAAATTTAGGAGACAAAATTTAAATAATTTTACGATGGCAGTTACAATTAATTTTAAAGACAATCGTCCAGAAGGCTATTATACGTATACGGATAAACAGTTGAGTAAAATTTGTAAAGAAGTCGAACAGTTTTTACTGCAACAAAATTTCTTTATCTTAACCCTCCTTGATGCTCGCAAGATTAGAGGTAATGCGGAATGATGAAAAGTAAATATTTATTTAATGGCATATCTATAGCCTATTAATTTTACTAAATCATAAGCTAATGTAAAAGCAGTAAAGACAAAAAAAACGACCCATCTGTCATACAAAAAAGCATAAAATAAAGTGGATAGCATATAATACCAACCAAATTTTAGCCAAAGAAAGGCTTTGGGCAGGCTACGATTTTTTAAAAAATCTCTAAGATGTCCAAAAATTAGAAAAAATAGAAAAAAAGGAAAGAAAATAATTATATCAAAAAAAGCAAGCAACAGGAAAGTAATAATGATTAGACAACTTGCTATGGCATGATTCCTATAATCAATTCTCATTCTAATGATGAAGGCCAAAATCATCGCCAATAAAATATTGGAGATATCTGTATGGAATTCTAAAATGATTAAACTTCCAAACATTCCCCATAAAATACCAAATAAAATGGCGTCTCCTTTAAACCAATGAACCCCATGTTCATTTAACCAATCTGCTATTTTCATGGTCACACCAAATAGGATAGCTAAGACATATAAATAGCAGTTTTCCATTTTATTCAATCAATAAATAATCATAATGAACCAAAGCCTTCTTTCCGTTCTGACCTAAATATTCTAGCGCCTTTTCCACATTATACTGTGCGACCCCCATTCCAATAGGCTCCCCTGCTTCATTCACAATTTTAATAATATCTCCTTTCTTAAAAGTACCCTCAATTTTAATAATACCTATAGGCAAAAGACTAGACACTTTTTCGGTGGAAGATAAAACAGTTGCTGCCCCTTCATTGATATAAACCAAAGCTTTTTCTTCCAATTCATTAAATGCCATCCATTTTTTAATGTTTGACGCTACTTTTTTAGGTAATATTTTAGTGCCGACAAAATCATCTTTCATGATATCTAAAATGATGTTCGGTCGTTTACCATTGGCAATAAAAGTAGTAATACCAAGCTTGGACACTTTCTTAGAGATATTAAATTTAGTATGCATCCCGCCTCGACCAAAAGAGGATTTAGAAGGCATAATAAATTCTTGAATGGCTTTATCATCGGGGTCAATTTCCGCAATCGTTTTACTTGTTGGTTTATCTGGATGCCCATCTAAAATGCCATCCACTGTACTTAAAATCAACAAAGCATCCGCATTCATCATAGAGGCGATTAAACCTGCCAATTCATCATTATCGGTAAACATTAACTCATTAACAGAAATAACATCGTTTTCATTAACAATCGGAATTACATTATCTCTTAATAAAGCTTGAAAGCAATTTTTCATATTTAAGTAATGCGTTCTATCCCGAAAATCTTCTTTAGTCGCTAAGACTTGTGCACAAAAAATCTGATGATTGCTAAATAAATTATTGTATAAATTGAGTAAATGAATTTGACCAACAGCAGAATAAACTTGTCGCTGTACAATTTTATTTAAGCTTTTTGACAATTGAATAGCTGATCTCCCTGCTCCTACTGCCCCTGACGACACTAAAATTACTTCTATACCTTGCTGTTTTAATTGCACAATTTGGTCCACAATATGGCTAATCGAAGTAATGTCTAAAGCACCATTTGTCCTCGTTAACACATTTGTCCCCAACTTCACCACGACTTTTTTGTAACTATTCATAAATCTATCGTACTGTTAAGGTTGTTTAATGATTGAAGGTTGATTGGTTAAAGGGCGGAAAGATAGAAGGGCAATCAAATTTCCCCTTTGAATCTTTCTAAATAGTCCGAAACTCACCTAAAAAACGTGCAAGATATGCCAAAATTTGTACCTTTGCAGCCAAATTTGAGTTAGATAAATAGCTCAACTATTATTTGAATAAAGAAGATTGATTATTAGTTACTTATAAACTATTAATTTTATTAATTTCACATCAAATAGTAGTGTTTAATTGAAAATAAATTGACTGATAAAAAGGAAGGTTGAAAACCAGAAATTCTGGTCATTCATTCTTCAACATTTATCCGTCAAAATTATACCATAATAATCTTATTAAAAAAATCATAAAATTATTAAGCTATGGCTTTTGATATTGACATGATTAAGGCTCATTATGAGTCGCTTCCTGCGAAAGTGGAGGCTGCTCGTAAAGAACTTGGTCGCCCACTTACGTTGACAGAAAAAATTCTGTATGCTCACCTACACAAGGAATCTCCATTAAAAAAATACGGAAAAGGAAAAGACTATGTTTTCTTTGCACCTGACCGTGTGGCGATGCAAGATGCAACTGCTCAGATGGCATTGTTGCAGTTTATGATGGCAGGTAAAGATAAGGTTGCCGTGCCTTCAACTGTGCATTGTGATCACTTGATTCAAGCTAAAGTTGGTGCAGACAAAGATTTAGCCATTGCGAATGATGTAAACTCTGAGGTTTATGATTTCTTAGCTTCTGTTTCTAATAAATACGGCATTGGTTTCTGGAAACCGGGTGCAGGTATTATTCACCAAATCGTTTTGGAAAACTATGCGTTCCCTGGTGGAATGATGATTGGAACAGATTCTCACACACCAAACGGTGCTGGTTTAGGAATGTTAGCAATCGGTGTTGGTGGAGCAGATGCAGTAGATGTAATGGCAGATATGCCTTGGGAATTGAAGATGCCAAAAGTAATTGGTGTTAAATTAACAGGTTATTTGAAAGGATGGACGTCTTCTAAAGATGTTATCTTAAAAGTAGCAGGTATTTTGACGGTAAAAGGTGGAACTGGAGCAATCGTAGAATATTTCGGTCCTGGTGCAAGAAGATTATCTTGTACAGGTAAAGGAACGATTGGAAATATGGGCGCAGAAATCGGTGCAACGACTTCTACTTTCGGGTACGATCCAGCAATGAAGCGATACTTAAAAGCAACTGGTCGAGCAGACGTAGCAAGATTAGCGGATAAAGTAAAAGCACATTTAACGGGTGACCCAGAATGTTATAAAGAGCCTGAAAAATATTTTGATCAAGTTATTGAAATCAACTTGTCAAAATTAGAGCCACATATTAACGGACCTTATACGCCAGATTTGGCATGGCCAATTTCTAAGTTTGCACAAGCAGTTAAAGACAATGGTTATCCTCAAAAATTGGAGGTTGGTTTAATTGGTTCTTGTACGAACTCTTCTTACGAAGATTTATCAAGAGCAGCATCTTTAGCGAAGCAAGCCGTTGCAAAGAATATTAAAACAAAATCAGAATTTACGGTTACGCCAGGTTCAGAACAAATTCGATTTACTGTTGAAAGAGATGGTATCTTGGATGATTTTGAAAAAATGGGCGGTGTTGTTTTGGCTAATGCTTGTGGTCCCTGTATCGGTCAATGGGCAAGACACACAGATGACCCAAATCGTAAAAACTCTATCATCACTTCTTTTAATAGAAACTTCTCTAAAAGAAACGATGGTAATCCAAATACACATGGATTCGTAGCTTCTCCAGAAATTGTAACCGCAATGTCAATGGCAGGAGATTTAGCCTTCAATCCATTAACGGATACTTTGACGAACGAGGATGGAGAACAAGTAAGATTAGATCCACCAGTAGGCGTAGAATTGCCTCCAAAAGGTTTTGCAGTAGAAGACGCTGGTTTTATTCCACCAATCGCTGATGGTAGTGGGGTAGACGTAAGTGTGAATCCTACTTCTAACCGTTTACAATTATTGACGCCCTTCAAGCCTTTGACACAAGATCAAGTACAAGGCATGCGGGTGTTAATCAAAGCAAAAGGCAAGTGTACGACGGATCATATTTCTATGGCAGGTCCTTGGTTGAAGTTTAGAGGTCACTTAGAAAATATCTCTCAAAACTGTTACATCGGTGCAATCAACGCTTTCAGCGGAGCAACGAATACCGTCTTAAATACAGAAACTGGTGAGTTCGGTGCTGTTCCTGATACAGGTATTTATTACCGAGATAATAACATTGGTTCTGTTGTATTCGGTGAGGAAAATTTAGGAGAAGGTTCTTCTAGAGAACACGCCGCAATGGAACCAAGGTTCTTGGGTGTTCACGCAGTTATCGTTAAATCTTTCGCTCGTATTCACGAAACGAACTTGAAAAAGCAAGGCATGTTAGCGTTGACTTTTGTTGACCCTGCTTCTTACGATTTAGTGAGACAAGATGATAAAGTAAATATTCCTGATTTCAAGGATTTTGCACCAGGCAAAAACTTGACGATAAGATTAGATCACGCAGATGGTACGTCTGATTCTTTTGAAGTAGCACATACTTATAATGCTGCTCAAATTGATTGGGTTCGTGCGGGTTCTGCATTGAATAAAATTAGAGAGGAAATGGGCGCAGCTTAAGCTTAGTCCTTTCTTTTTAAGATATAAAAGCCTCTGGTGGAATTTTCTGCTAGGGGCTTTTTTGTTTGTATCGAATCTCGTCTTGGGTCTATCGAAAATTAATGCTGTTGCTCTAAATTTGGCTTAATTTTAAACAATGATAAAAATTCGTGGGGAAAGTAAATCCGTGGAGCATATAATTTTCTCAATAATATCAATATGAAAAACCTAATCAAAGAAATAAAAAACTGCACCATCTGCCAAGAACACCTAATAGACGGTTGCCGTCCAGTATTTGTCACCCACCCAAAAAGTAAAATCCTCATCATTGGACAAGCGCCAGGGCGTAGAGTCCATGAAAGCGGCATTCCTTGGCATGACAAAAGCGGAGAGAATTTACGAAAATGGTTAGATGTTACCGAAGAAGAATTTTATGATGAACAACTATTTGGTATTGTACCAATGGGTTTTTGTTTTCCTGGAACTGGGAAATCAGGTGACTTACCACCTAGAAAAGAATGTGCCCCTCAATGGCATCCGACGTTATTGGAAAAAATGACGGATGTAAAATTAACTTTACTTGTTGGTAGCTATGCTCAGAAATACTATTTGGGCAAACAAGCAAAGAGAAATTTGACAGAGACGGTGATGCATTTTGAGGAATATTTACCTAAATATTTGCCCTTGCCACATCCTTCTCCGAGGAATAACATTTGGATGAAAAAGAATCAATGGTTTGCAAAAGATTTATTGCCGCAGTTAAAAGAAGTAATTAAAAAAGTCAAGTAGCCTAAATTTAACAAAAAGATATACTTTACCCAATTTGGGATACACTCATAAAAACTATGTTTAATAACTCTATGACTATGTGTTAAAATATAGCTCTCCGAATATGAATCAACTACCCAAAAATCCAATGATTAAATACAAAAAAGCAGTAATGCCACCACAAACCAAAGCATAAGGAAACTGTGTCTTCACATGGTCAATATGGTCACTCGCCGCAGCCATAGAGGACAAAATCGTCGTATCTGAGATAGGAGAACAATGATCTCCAAAAACGCCTCCACCTAAAGCTGCTGCAATCGCTAAATGTACATTCGCATCCATCGTTTGCGACATGGGAACAGCAATGGCAATCATAATCGCAAAAGTGCCCCAAGAAGTACCTGTCGAGAAAGCAATAAAACAACTGACAATAAATACAATAAAAGGGACTAAAGCAGGAGACAACCAGCCTTTGGCTACTTCCGCCACATAAATTCCAGTTTCCAGTTCTTTACAAACTGCACCAATTGCGAATGCCATCAACATTAATAGCGCCAGCGGCATCATTCCTGCAATACCTTTCAAAGTTAAATCAACCATTTCTTTTAAATTCATAATTCCCTGTACTTTATAGGAAATCATGGAATATAATAGTGAAACAAGTAAAGATATTAAAACTGAAGTGGAGCCAGAACCTTGTCCAACCGCAAAAAAGAATTGATCAAGGAAGCGGGCATTCGGTCGATTTTCCATAGCGGCTTCCCAACCTGTATAACCCAACATAACAGGCATCATCAAGACCATAATGGCAATCGGGATGATCATATTATGAGCTTTGGGGGTGATACCATTCTTAGTAGTTATAGCAGTTAACTCATCCGAAACCATTGGTTGCGCATCATCGGCTAAGAGTTTTCCTTCCTCTTTAGCCCTGCGTTCTGCTGTTGCCATTGGACCAAAATCTTTTTTGGTAAAAATGACAATTAGGACCATTCCCAAAGCTAAAATCGGATAGAAATTATATAGCACCGCATTAAGCAAGGTCGCAAATGGATTTTCAAAACCTTGCGCTAATAATAAGCTCATAATAAAAGCGCCCCAAGCATTAAAGGGAATTAAAATGGAAGAAGGAGACGAACTAGAATCCGCAATATATGCAAGTTTCTCTCTCGGTATTTTTAATTTATCAAAAATGGGGCGGTATAAGGTACCAACTGTTAAAACAGAAATATTAGATTCCACAAAAATTAACACGCCTGTTAACCAAGCTAAAAATTGGACAATTACTCGATTATTACCTGCTTTTTTCTGTTCTTGTTTTTCTAGTACTTGACTGATTTTTATAATAAAACCTTCTACTCCACCAGATTTTTGAATAAAAATAATGAGCGCACCAACCAAGGCAGAAAACATAATGGTTCTCGTATTTCCATCATCTTTAAAAACATCTACCAAGGCTTGAATAGTATCCAAACTACCTGTTAGTAAGTTGAAATCACTAATAATGACCCAACCTAGCCAGATACCAAATAACAAAGAAACAAAAACTTGTTTTGTTCGAATGGCTAGAATAATTGCTAATACTGGAGGAAGAAGAGATAAAAAACCGTATTCTGTCATGTGTATAACTGTAGCGCCAAGTCTTCCTTGGCTTTGATTTAATTAGTTAATACCAAGCAGAGCTTGGCACTACAGGAAATGTAATTACCGACAAGGTAAGGAAAATAGCTTAACCGACAACTACTTATAACCCCGCAATAAATGTATCAGGATTTTCTAATAATTTAAAACGGTCTTTCTCAATGGGTTCAGCATCTGTTTTACATAACTCTTTTAACAGCTTAGCATCTGCATTCCATTGACTCCCATCAAAAAATTCCAACCCTTTGTGATCTCTTACTTTATATAAAGAATGTTTGCCATAACAAGTGCCTAAATAAACATAAGCCAAGCCATTATCTTTTGCCCAATGAATCGTCCGCCACATCATCCATTTGCCTAAAGAATGTGATTTCATATAGGCTTGATTGAAGAAAGCATACCAGTATTGCAAGGAATTTCCTTCTAAACCTGCTAGGACATATCCGAGTGTTTCTCCATTAGAAGTAAAAGTTAAAATATGGCTACCTGTTTCTTTATTTAACACATATTTTAAACGAGTTTCTGTCATCGCATTTCCTGAAAATCTATCTCCTGCATAGTCCATACAAAAGGCAATAAATTCAGGGTCTTCAATATCAAAATCCGTTTTTTTATGCACCTCAATCTGGATGTCAAGATCTGTTATTTTTCGGTTAATTCTCCGATTCTCTGAAGTGTCTGTAAAGCGTTCTAAATTGACCCTTAAGCTCCTTGCTAAATAAAAAATATCCGCCGCTATTTTTAGGTTACCTGTATAAGGTAAAAAACCTTTTTCATAGATTTTAGGCAGTTCATTTTGTGCCTCTTTAATGCAATAAATAGCATAATTAAAAGTATAAGTAGAATAATCAGGTTGGTTCTCAGAAAAGAATATTTTCATAACAGGATAACTAATTAAAATTAAGGCTCGAAGGTAAGCTTATTTTGTCAAAATACATTCATTTTTCTTTATATCTAACACCATATTTTTGTACAAAAAAGGCCATTCTTTTTAAAAAAAAAGTAAGTTTTAGCCAAAGCATTGAATTGTGAATATAATTTGATAACTTTGAGCATTAAATTTTAACGGACTAGAACCGATTCATAAAAAAGATTTACTCAAATATATAAATGGGCTTATTTAATTTTTTCAGACAAGAGTTAGCTATTGATTTGGGTACCGCAAATACCTTGATTATAGAGAACGGAGAAGTGGTAGTCAATGAGCCGTCTATTGTTGCAATAAATAGGAAGACGGGAGAGACAATTGCGGTAGGGCATCGGGCTATGCAGATGCACGAAAAGACACACGAAAATATAAAAACTATTCGGCCATTGAAAGATGGGGTCATTGCTGATTTTCAAGCTGCGGAAAGCATGATTGAAGGTTTGATTGGTATTATAGGAAATAAGAAGAGATTCTTCTCTCACATGAAAATGGTTATCTGTATTCCTTCGGGCATTACAGAGGTAGAAAAAAGGGCCGTTTTTGATTCTGCGGATCATGTAGATTCCAAGGAAACTTACCTCATTCATGAACCTATGGCTGCGGCACTAGGAATTGGTTTAGATGTAGAAGAACCAATTGGTAATATGATTATTGATATAGGAGGTGGAACAACAGAAATTGCCGTCATTGCACTTTCTGGCATTGTCTGTGACCAATCTATCCGAATTGCTGGAGATGAATTGACCAGTGATATTACCAATTACATGAAGCGCCAACATAATATTTTGATTGGAGAACGGACTTCTGAACAAATCAAAATTCATGTAGGTTCTGCTTTGCCAGAATTGGAAAATCCGCCAGCAGATTATGCGGTTAATGGTAGAGATTTGATGACTGGTATTCCAAAACAAATTTTGGTTAGTTATCAAGAAATTGCGCATGCTTTGGACAAATCTATTTTAAAGATTGAAGAAGCCGTTTTAAAAGCATTAGAAACTACGCCACCAGAATTAGCATCAGACATTTATTCTACAGGTCTTTATTTAACTGGAGGTGGTGCGCTATTAAGAGGGCTAGATATACGAATCAGTCAAAAAACAAAATTACCAGTTCATATTGCTGAAGATCCTTTAAAAGCAGTTGTGCGAGGAACTAGTAAAGCTTTACAAAATACGGATACCTATTCTTTCCTTATTGATAGAAAATCTGTCTAAAAAATGATGGCGCTTTGATAAATTTGTTAATTATTAACGAATTTATCAAAGCGACCAAACTATTATCAATTCATGCGCAATCTTGTACTCCTTTTCTTACGGTTTGGGCATTTCATCTTATTTATACTACTAGAGATATTCTGCTTATACCTCATTGTGAACTACAATAGGAAACAAAGAGATATTTGGGCAAACTCCGCCAATATTTTCTGGGGCTATTCTTCTGAGAAATGGAATGATTGGACAAATTATCTTTCCTTACAAGATAAGATGGATGAACTAGCATTAGAAAATGCAAAGCTCAAAGAAAAATTAATTAATTACGAATTAAGCCCTATCGTTGAAAAAGATACGCTCCAGACATTAAACCAACAATATGAATTATTGTCTGCTAAAGTTGCTAGTAATACAACAGATAGACCTAATAACTACCTAACCATTAATAAAGGAATAAAAGATGGTGTGCGTAAAGATATGGGAGTGATTAGTGAAAACGGGATTGTAGGTATTATAAGAGAGGTGCGTAATGATTATGCCGCTGTAAATTCTTTATTACATAGACGTACTTTTATTTCTGCTATGATTAAACGTACAGGTGCTTTTGGAGAATTGAAATGGGTAGGGACAAATCCTCAGATAGTTAACTTAGGCTCAATTGAGAAGCACAATATAGTAGCAGTAGGTGATACGATTGTAACTAGTGGATATTCTACGCACTTCCCACCAGGATTAATGATTGGCACGATAGCGTCAACAGAATTGCCAAGTGGTAATAATTTTCATAATATAAAAGTGCGTTTAAGCAATGATTTTGGGACATTGAGGTATGTAGAAATTGTGAAAAATCGTAAACAAACCCAACAATTAGAACTAGAAAAGGAAATAAAAGAAAAATAGATAAATTGATTTTTGTCCCCCTACTTAGACGGAAATCCATTTATTAGTTTTATACAAACATAGTTAATTGGAGCGTTTTAATGAATAATGTAATTACACAAAATATACTAAGATTATTCTTTTTTGTACTCGTACAAGGCGTTGTCTTACAACAGGCTAAGCTAGGTGGCACGTTCTTTAACTATATCTCTCTTTTCATTTATCCACTATTTTTATTACTACTCCCGCTCAAAATATCTAAAATTGCTTTAGTATTAACAGGCTTTGGTCTAGGCATGTTAGTGGACGGCGCGTATAATTCTCCTGGCGTTCATACCGCTGCTTGTTTAGTAGTCGCCATTCTACGCCCTTTGGTCTTAGCCATTCTTGAGCCCAGAGAAGGTTATAATGTAAGTTTAGGCTTAACGATTAAAAGTTATGGTGTTCTTTGGTTCTTAAAATATGCAGGTGTTTTGCTCTTCATTCATTTATTGGTTTATTTCGTACTAGAAATTTTCACACCAGTTTATGCGATCGAAATCATAGGTAGAACAATTGCTAGTTTTTTATTTTCTTTATTCCTAATGATAATGTATATGGTAATTGCTAGGCCAAGCGTTTAAGTATTGACAAAAAATAACTTCCGCTTTTAGACTTTTCTGAAATGAGTATTTTTTGTCGTTTCTAAGCAAAGAAAAATGACCAATAATGAGTGATCGTTTTAATAATCGGTATCAAAGTATCTTAGCTGTCTTTCTAATTGGCACCTTGGTGTTGATGGGCAAAGCAGCACATTTACAACTGATAGATGATACCTATCGAGTCAAAGGGAATAATATTGCAGTTGATGAAATTACAACTTATCCTTCTAGAGGTTTTATTACAGATAGAAATGGAAAAATCATTGTTTATAATAATGCTATGTACGATTTAATGGTTACTTATAAACAAGTGGATGCTGAAATGGATACCGCTAAATTCTGTCAACTTTTAGGTATTGATAAAGCGGCTTTTATCAAAAAATTAAATAAAAATTGGCGAAGTGGCCGTTTTTCTAAAAGAAAGCCTTTTGTATTTTTAGATAAAATATCAGCTCGGCGATATACCAAGATTCAAGAACACTTATACGAATTCCCTGGTTTTTTTACTCGATTAAGAAACGTAAGAGGCTACCCTTTTCCAAATGCAGCCCATGTACTAGGCTATCTAGGAGAAGTTAATCGAAAACAAATAGAAACATCGGATGGCGTCTATTCCTTAGGAGATTATGTTGGACAAAGTGGGTTAGAATACCAATACGAACGAGAATTACGAGGAGAAAAAGGCGTAAAATTTATGCTCAAAGATAAATTTGGTCGAGAAGTAGAAGCTTACGATAATGGCGACTCTGATATACCCGCAGTATCTGGAAAAAATTTAATTACTGCTCTTGATATAGATTTACAAATTTATTGTGAAGAATTGATGAAAAATAAGCGAGGGAGTATTGTCGCTATAGAACCTGCAACAGGTGAAATTCTAACTATGTTAAGTGCACCTACTTATAATCCAAATCTTTTGGCCATTGGTCCAGATAGAGGAAATAATTATAAAGCATTAGAACGAGATAGTTTAGAGCCATTTTTTGACCGATCAGTGATGGCAAAATACCCTCCTGGTTCTATCTTTAAAACAATAGTCGGTTTAGTCGCCTTAGAAGAAGAAATTGTAACAATAGACCAGAAAGTAACTTGTAAAGGATATTATCAGCCAGGCAAAGCGAATTCAAGAAAATTTGGGTGCCACAACCATGAATGGCATGTAGATATAACCAAGGCAATCAAACATTCTTGTAATTCTTATTTCTTTAGAACATTTAGAGATATTGTAGACCAATACGGAGAATCTATTCCTCAAAAAGGGCTATCCGTTTTTAATGATTACCTCTCCGAATTTGGCATCGGCAAACCCTTGGGAATTGATTATCCAAGAGAAAAGCAAGGCAATAATCCTAGACCAAAATATTATGATAAAATTTATAAAAATGATGGTGGTTGGAATTCAGGAAAAATAATGTCTGTAGGAATCGGTCAAGGAGAAGTTGAAATGACCACTTTACAAATGGCGAATCTGGCTACAATTATTGGTAATAAAGGACGTTATATTTTACCACATTTGGCCAAAGGTTTTAGAGAAGAAGATGGCACAGAAATTAGAAAAAATCCGAAGTATCAAAAAATACAACAAGTATCTGTTAATCAGGCTCATTTCCAACCAATTGTTAATGGTATGGAACAGGTCGTACTAGCAGGAACTGCCAAGCAAGCTTATATTGAGGACATTCCAGTTTGTGGTAAAACAGGAACTTCTCAGAATGCAGGAAAAGACCATTCTATATTCTTTGCTTTTGCGCCTAAGGATGACCCTAAGATTGCCGTAGCAGTTTATATAGAAAATGGTGGTTTTGGCGGTACTTATGCTGCGCCTATTGCTAGTTTAGTCATTGAAAAATATTTAAAAGATAGTATTAGAAGCAAAAAAAGGCAATATTTAGAAGAAAGGATGATGGCGGCTAATTTAGTAGACCCGACAAAACCTTAACCTTTTACTCAATAATTTCTATTATTTTAACTGTTGAATAATATTCTGTTAAACCAGTCCATTCAACTCCTTCTGATGTTATTCGGTTTGTTTGTTTTTTAACAATGTAGACATTGCCTGTTCCTACAGTAAGATGACTAACCTGCTCAGGAAGAATAGTGATAGGCGAATTTACGGAATGATTGTCAATTTTAATCGTAGCAGTTTTATTATTCCTATCACTAAATAAAAGCACTAAGGTTTCCTCAGTTGATGCTAGTGTTCCCTCAAAAGTTATATTTGTTCCTGCTGTCTTACTCACCTTTCCTTTTTTGATAGCAAAGTCATTGATTGGTTGCATACGAATCGATACAGAATCTATTTCTATTTGATTCTGTCTGTAGGTTAAACTATAACTTTCAGCAAAAGGCATTTGTTTTTCTAATTGATAACGATACTGATTACCTACTTTTTTTCCACTTAATACATTATTGGCAAATAATACTTCTTCCATTTTTTTGGGCATTATTCTTTTAGTGGAGTCTACCTCTGCGAAACTTATATTCGTTTTAAGCTGTTTATCAGATTGCAAATACCTTACATAATAATCAACTTGTATAATGTTTTTTTTGGTCGATTCTTTTTGTCCAAAATTGCAACTAAAACACAAGGAAATTAGTAAGATAAAAGCAAGCAAAAGCGTATCTATATTTTTGAAAGTTGACATACTACAATGATTAATTTCTAAGTCAATAATAAAAAACAAAGATACCAGTGAAAAGAAACTATTTACTATTTTATTCGTTAAAATACGTGAATGTTTTGAAAAATAATTTATCTTTGCGGTCGCTTTAAAAGAAAGCGATTTTAAAGCTAAATTTTAAAAATATCAGGGTCGGGTGGCCGAGCGGCTAGGCTCAGGTCTGCAAAACCTGCTACCGCGGTTCGAATCCGCGTCCGACCTCAATCATAAAAGGCAACCTTCTGATAATCAGTTGGTTGCTTTTTTATTTATGGTCATTGGGACTGCCTTGACCCCAAAAAGACGATTTTCTTACCTTATTTTATCTTCTTCACCTAGTATCAATTATTTCAACCTATTATTTTTCATATTCCAACCTATCATTTCTGATAGGATAGAAGTACTTTTGTGATAGGATGTATAAAAAAATTACATTAAGGCAGGAAAAAATAGTAATCTTTCTTGAAAGCTACCCTTTAGTTAGTATTTCTGAAATGGCGGACATGCTTGATTTGGATGTTTCTATTCCTTGTATTAATAGAGACTTAGCTAAGTTAGTAGCCGTTGGAATTGTCACTAGCGTAGGGAACATTCCCATCAATTTATTTTAATTCATCCCTGAAACCTACATGAAAAAAGAGTTCCTCCTAAATATCCTCTTTCTCCTCTCCATCAATTTATTGATAAAACCGTTCTATATTTTTGGAATAGATCGAACCATACAAAACAGAGTCGGCTTAGAAGATTATGGCCTCTATGCCTCCCTATTCAGCTTCACATTCTTATTACAAATTATTAATGATTTTGGCTTAAAAAATTTTAATAACCGAAATATAGCTCAACACAATCAATTATTACCAAAGTACTTTCCTAATATGCTGCTATTAAAATTAGGATTAGGAATTATCTACACGGCAATGACTGTTTTAGTAGCGTTGCTTATTGGTTATGGTAGTCGGCAATTTCACTTGCTCTTCTTTTTTATTTTTAATCAAATTTTAATTTCTACTGTAGCCTTTTTTCGCTCAAATATTTCTGGATTAGGCTTTTACCGAACTGATAGTTTATTGACTATTTTGGATAGGCTTCTACTCATTATTATTTGTAGTTTTTTATTATTCAGTAATTTCATCACTACGCCTTTCCAAATTGAGTGGTTTGTCTATGCGCAGTCTAGCTCCCTCTTATTGACTGCCATCATAGCAGGCAGCCTCGTCTTTAATAAACTAACCTATTTTAAACTAACCTTTAATCCTGCCTTTTTATGGCTCATTTTAAAGAAAAGTTATCCTTTTGCCTTGGCTATTTTTCTGATGACGATTTACACAAGAGTTGATTTTGTCATGATAGAAAGAATGTTAGTAAATGGGGAAAAAGAGGCAGGTGTTTATGCTTCGGCTTATCGACTATTAGATGCGGCTAATGTCTTAGGTATTTTATTTGCAGGATTATTACTGCCTATGTCTGCTCGGCTTCTGAAAGAAAAACAATCCATCCGTCCTTTATTGCGCTTTACGCTACAAATGATTCTTTGCGCTGCCATTATATTTGCTACCGCTACCTGTTTTTTCAGAAAAGAAATCATGTTTTTACTCTATGAGGAGGCTAGTATTTATAGTGCAAATATTTTAGGCGTGCTGATGGGCACTTTCATTATTGTTAGTGCTGGTTATATCTATAGTACGCTATTAACGGCCAATAATAGTTTAAAGGAAATGAATCGAGTTTTTGCTTTGGGGGCAATACTAAATATTGGGTTGAATTACTTATTGATTCCTCACTATGGGGCTTTAGGTGCAGCAAGTGCTACTTTTTTTACGCAGGGATTTGCCTTAATTAGTCTGCTATTTATTGCCAAAAAAGCCTTTCAATTAAAAACTGATTTTTACTTAATCGGTCAATTTTTGTTATTGGGAAGCTTATTAGCAATCGTGAGTTATTTAATAAAAACTTCTTTAAATTTTCCTTGGTTCATTGGTTTTATCATCGTGTTATTTTCAGGTATTATCCTAGGTTTTTTATTAGGTTTACTAAAAATAGCATCGTTGATAGATTTATTAAAAGAAAAAAATACTAAAACAAATCTGTAAAAGTCAAAAGGCGAATAAATGTTGCCATCTATTCGCCTTTTAGATAAAAAATCAAAAAACCCTTAGATAAAATCTATTCGTTTTTCAATTCTTTTTTTTCTGTCTCTTTCATGCCTTCTTTAATCTCTGTTTCAATCGTTGCTTTAGCATTATTAAATTCTTTAATGCCTTTGCCAATACCTCGCATTAACTCAGGAATTTTTTTACCACCAAATAATAATAAAACAATAAAAAGAATGACAAAAATCTCTGTACCGCCAGGCAATCCAAATAGGAATATATTTTCCATAATAAATTAATTTTAATTGTTTATAGATTTGCTGCACTCAATAGATGATGAGCAATTTATTAAAGGTAACAGCGTTTCTTTTCGTGAATCACTCCTACAAAGTTACGCTTTTTTAAATCCCAATTATACTTTCTATCTATTTTTTGACGTAAGCCAATTTTTCTTCTCCAAACAGCTTATTTTTTCAGTCCAATCTCTCTTAATCGTTCATCTAAATATTCTCCCGCAGTGATTGGTGCATAATCTGGAGTTGCTTCCGTCACACATTTAGCCAAACAAGTTAAATCCATATTACTTTTTGGGTGTAAGAAAAAAGGAATGGACAATCTTGGTTTATGCCATTCTGCTTTTGGCGGATTAACGACCCGATGCGTCGTAGATTTTAAATAATCATTCGTTAGTCGTTGTAACATATCCCCAACATTAATCACAATTTCATCTTCTTCTGGCGTAATCGGCATCCATTCATCTGCCATATTTAATAACTGTAAGCCACCAGCAGAAGCACCGACTAAAAGCGTAATTAAGTTAATATCTTCATGTTGTTCCGCACGAATAGCGGATTTTGGTTCTTGTCGAATAGGTGGATAATGAATCGCTCGAAGAATACTATTTCCTTCTTCAATATGACCGTTAAAATAATTTCTATCTAATTCTAAGTGTATTGCAATTGCCTCTAATAGATGTCCGCCAGATTTTTCAAAAGCACGGTATAATTCAACACCTAACCTCAGAAAATCAGCGGCTTCTGCCACTTCCACATTATCAGGATATTGCGCCTTCAAGGGATGATTGGCTGGAACAGTTTGACCAATTTGAAAAAACTCTTTTAAATCTGCTACTTTGGATTGTTTCGCATGCTCTGTTCCAAAAGAAGTATAGCCTCTTTGTCCTGCCAATTCTGGCTTTCTATAGTTTTCTTTAAGGTCAGTAGAAAGTGCAAAAAATGCCTTGGATGCTGCATAAAAATCATCAATAAGTTGTTGAGAAACACCATGATTCTTCACCCCTACGAATCCAATTTCGTGGAAAGCATCACCTAATTTTTTAACAAAGGCTTTTTTTTCTGTCGTAGTTCCTGCTGTAAACTTTGATAAATCAACTACGGGAATGGTTCTTTTTGCCATACTTTTAATTATTATTTGGTGGACAAATTTTATATAGTTATTCGTTTTCTTTTAATAAAAGAGCAATAAAACAATTTTGAATACTAATAAGCTGATATATTTGTAACTACATTATCTTATTAATCAACTCAACTGCCTCAAGCAGGCGAGTATTTTAAAATCCTGTCATCCTGTACCCTGCTAAGATATTACTTTTTGGAGAACATACCGTCATAAAAGGCTCACAAGCCCTTGCTATGCCATTAACTGACTTTTTTGGCACTTGGCAATATCATACTAACCATACAGAATTAGAAACATTACAACAAGAGCTTCCCTTTTTTAAACAATATTTGAGAAAACAAGGTTTAATCGAATGGATTGATATTGATGCTTTTGCAACAGCATTAAATAAGGGGATATACTTTGATGCTAATATTCCAACGGGATATGGCGTCGGAAGTTCTGGTGCTTTATGTGCTGCTATTTTAGATAAATTCGGTAAAAAAAACAAAGACCTTTCGCTCTTGACCTTAAAGAAAATATTTGCGCAGATGGAAAGCTTTTTTCACGGTTCAAGTTCTGGTACGGACCCGCTAGTTTCTTATTTAAATTACCCAATTCTTTTAGGAGATAAAATTCAAAAAGTAAAATTATTCAAAAAAGAGGTAACCGATAATACCGCTTTCTTTTTACTAGACACCCGTATAAAAAGAGAAGCAAGTCCTTTTATTAATGGCTTTTTAGAGCGATGTAAAGCTGATTTTTATGATAGAAAATGTCAGACGCAATTAGTCCCATTAGTTGATGATGCCATCCATACTTTTTTACATGGACAATGGGATTTATTATTTAATACGATGCACGAATTGAGCTTATTTCAATTTAGGTATTTTGATTTTATGATTTTAGAAACCTTTAAAAATATTTGGCTGGAAGGATTGAGTAGCGACCACTTTAAGTTGAAAATTTGCGGCGCTGGTGGTGGTGGATTTTTATTAGGGATGAGTAATGATGTAGAAAAAACGAAAAAAACATTGAAAGGGCAATCTTTAATATGGTTGTAAGTATTATTTGATAACTCGCTAAATTAATGTCACTCGAACCATCATCACTACGCCAAATAAAAACAGTGCAATCCCAGAAATTTTCCGCATTCGCAAAATATGTTTAGGTTGTAGCCGCTTACTAATTTTTTCGGCAAGAACAACTTTTAGTACATCTGTAATAATAATAGTACCTAAAACGCTACCAAAGAAAAAATAACTATTCATAGAAAATAAGTCCGTTTCTATAGATCTTGCGGTGATTAAACTTGTCCAAAAAATGACGGAAAAAGGATTGACTGTGTTGATTAAAAAACCTTCTAACCATAATTTCCATTGTGAAGATAATATTTCTAATCCATTAGCTGCTTCCATATTTTCTGCGGGTTTAGAAATAAACATGCCTACACCAATACCGATTAAGACCAAACCACCTAATACCCCTAAAATAGGTTCAAACAAGGGAGATTCAATCATCTTAGCAATATGAGTGACCCCTAGCATAATGCCACCAATAAAGAAGATATCACTTGCCCAAATACCTAAAGCGACCCATAATCCCGCTTTGATCCCTTGTTCAATACTTCTTTGAATTAAGGAAAATAGAATGGGGCCTACCAATATAGACAAGGCTAAGCCCATTAATATGCCATTCCATAATTCAATCACTAGCTATTATTATTTTGATGGTATTTGGTTGGCAGCACCTGATAACCGATTTTGCCAATTGGAAATTTTTAAATCAATTATGTTTTGAGAACGTCCTCTGAAATACTTAGTTCAACTTGTCACTTTATTAATTAACCCAAGTTGCACGGTTATTCCAATTTAAATCGGAACGAACTCAGAGGGTTGAAATTTGAGTATTAATAATCAAAAGCCAACTAATTCTGTAATATTTGACTAAAATTCTATCCAACTCGCAACTTAAATTAATTAATAAACAAAACCTTAGCTACAGCAGTATTAGGATTACCAGAAAAACCAACGGCTTCACTAGTACTAAAAACTAAATAAACACCCGTACTCGCTCTTCTCCCTGAAAAATCACGCCCGTCCCAAATAGCTTGCCCGCCTAAAGCAGTCGTCTCAAAAATCAATTGACCACTTACATCGGTGATTTTTACATTAGCATCGCTTGCCAATCCTTTAATGGCAATAGGCCCATCGTATTCAGGACGAACTGGATTTGGAAAAGCATAAATGTCTGGACTATTAATTACTCCTCCTGCTATAGCTTCTCCTCTTAAAGAAATAACACCATTATTCGTTCCAATAAATGCCTCGCCCGTTTCTTGATTGATGGCGATGTCTATTATTGTATTATCAAAAAGCGGGCTATTTTCTGTATTGAAGAAAGCAATTTGTTCGCCGCCATCTGGAGATTGGATAAATAATCCATTATCCGTGCCTATCCATTTTTGATTCGCACCATCAACAGCAATCGTGTGTACGTTTTCTGTAGCTAATAAAATAGCGCCAACACCATCTTGGGTAACTTGTTTTAACGTTCCTCTACTGCATTGGGTATCTTCAAAAATGCTTTCGCCACAATCAAAGAAAATAGGCCCTTCGACCGTACCAACCCAAACTGCCCCTTCTAAATCTACTTCGATACAATTAATTCTATTCGTCGGTAAATTACTATTGGAAGGGGTAATTAACTTCATTCTGTTATCATTGATATTGTCAATCGTGCCATTATCATCGAAAACTAAAACCCCCTCATTGCCTGCAACAAACCATTTGTAACCATTTAAATCGATGGCGCATTGAAGTAAGCCTTTGACTGGTGCATTGAAATTTCGCCACTCACCATTTGCTTTTAAGACCGAAATTGGCCGACTTGCGGTATGATTACTCATCCATAAATTATTGTCTTTGTCGAAGGCTAAACCTGCTACTCTTTCTCTAGCATCATCTCCAACCGCACCTTGTAAGGAAGAGTTTTCGTCATTATAAACAGTGTAATTCTCCCCATCTATTTCTAATAAACCGCCCCAGAAAGTTCCTACAAATAGCCGCCCATCTTCAGGATGTGCAACGATTCTATTAAAATCTCTATCAATATTTTTTTCTAATAGAATAGGCGTATTTCCTCGATTGATGACGCTCCATTCATTCCCATCTTTAATGAAAATACCGTCTATTCGATTTAATGCGGTCTGATTGGAGGCTACCCCTCCAGTCGCTACATATACTTTATCATTCGCTAATAATATCTCGCTACTATTATGAGTTCCAGGCGAGTTAAAGTCTAAGGGATTACAACCAGTGCCTGCCTGATTGGTAAACCGAACTCCCCTAAATTGGTCTGCATACCAAATTCGTCCATTTGCTTCTTCAATGGCATATCGTGGACGGTCAATACATCTTCCGCCCGAATTGATAAAACTATCATCTTCCTTAAAAAATAAGACCTTTCCTCGACAGTTCCCATTACAAGTTAAGCCTGCAATTAGAAACTCTTTACCTGCTGATAAATAACCTATAGAAAAATCAGCTTCGGTATGTATTTCAGTTAAAACACCATTTTGGTATCGAAACAACCCATCATTGATATCTAAGTACAAACTATTATGGTGCGCTGCTACAGCATTGGAACTATAAACCGCAGGAAACCCATCTGCTACATCAAGTAATTGCCAATTATTAAAATCACCAAAATTAATGGATGGATTGTTTGCTACTCGGTAAATACCTTCTTCGGTAGCGGCATAAATATATCCTTCAAAAATTGCCATACTAAATACAGGTACGCCTGTAAAAGTCGTAAATTCAAATTCTTCTCGTTCCAAATTTAATTTAACAATCCCGAATCCTGTGGATAAAAAAGCCCCATTCCCCTCAAACAAAATATCGTAAACGGTTCTATCGCCAACTATAGAACTATTGGTTTGAATATCTCTGAAATTAATCGTTTCATCCGACTTAATTAAATCAATATTGCTATTAAAATAAACGACTAGTAAGGCATCTAAATCCGTATTGTATTTTATTTTATTGACGCCAACATCCGTCAAACCATCTACTGTTGAAATAAAATTAACCGCAAAATCTTCTTTTTCAATCGTAAAAAGGGAGAAAGGCGAGGCGTAATAAATAGTGGATTCACTTTGCGTGACCCAATTGCCAGAGTGGTACGGTAGATGGGATTTCCATTGGCCTATTCTTAGTTCATTTTCTTGCGCAAAACCTATTGTGCTTATACTTAGGAAAAATATACTTAAAAATGTTGAGGTGATGGTAGAAAATTTATTGGTGTATTGTTTAGTCTTTTTTATCATTTATCTTTTTTTAGCTGATTGGTTTTTGGAGGATTAGGGTAATTGTTGATTTGTATATGTTTTCACGATGTAATAAAAATATCAACTTTCTCACTTTCATTTCTAATTTAATTTTCACTTAGGATTTTCATTATTTGCTTTTCTTCATTAGCATGAGAATGGATTTCAAAAATTTTTCCGTCTCTTATTCTATATATCAAAGTTCCAATTCCATAAATCATATCATCATCTGGAATATTAAAATCCACAATTGAAATTGACTGGTAGTTTATTATTGCATAATCAACAAAATACTCAAAACTCTCTTGGTAAACCTTGTACTTAGAAATATCTAAATGATTTTCTAATTTCGACTTTATTTTGTCTTCCTGTTTTTTCATTCTTTCTTATTAGCCAACAACTTAGTTTATAGAGCTACTTAGCTATTTTTTTCCATGATTTTTGCTGTTGTAAACTATCCTTCTCTATCACTTCTTCCAACGCTTCATTCTCCGCCATAGGACAACCACAATCCGCACTTTTACAAGCAAAAAATAACAAACACCCAAACAGGCAAAATTTCCATTTTTTAGAAAAAATCATAACGTATTGAAGTTTAAATGATTGTAATATTCAATTCAAGACAATAAAAACCTTACTTTCTTAACGAAAAATCCAACAAAATAATATTAACTTGCTTATTATATATAAGCGTCATATCTTAAAGTATCGGCGAATTCGTTCGACGTTGTAATCAAAGGCGAATAAATCAGTTGATACTAGTCTCCAATTCTAAAATAGTAATTATGAAGCGTCAATTATTACTTGTTGTTTTTTTACTTTCTTTCACGCAAATTGGGTTCAGCCAAGAAGTGACCGTCTCCGCAGAAGTAACGCTTCGGAGCGACCAAAGTTATTCAATTATTGGTAAATTCAACGAAAAAACCTTGCTCTATCGAGATAAAGGGACAGAATTCGAAGTCCAGGCTTTTAATAACGATTTATTGGGATTGAGTTGGACAAAAGCATTAGAGTTGGATAAAAAACGACCAGAAGTAATAGATGTGTGGGGTAAAGATGATTATTTTTATGTGGTGTATAAATTTAAACAGAAAGGCAATTCTATTATCAAAGTACACAAATACAATGAAGCGGCTAACCTAGTAGATTCTACCAATATCGTTGATTATGGGAAACGCTTTTATTCGCCTGCACCAGAAATCATTTTGTCTCAAGACAAAAAGAAAGTTTTATTATATCATACTGAATATTTTACCAAAATAGAAGTAGCGGTATTTGACTTGGATAAAATGGAATTATTATGGGAAAAAGAATTTACGCCAACTGACATGAATTTTGGAGCTGATTTTCACCAAATGCTAGTTGATAATGATGGAGGTATGCACATGGTTTTAAATCGAGAGAATGACCGTGCTAAAAAAGATAAACCTCATTATTTTGAATTTATTTATCAGCCAGCAGGTGAAGAGAAAGCACCTATTAATTCTGTATTTCTAGAAGGTAAATTATCTTATGATGCTTATTTTAAAATTGATAATTTAAATAAAACGATTATTGGTGGCGGTATGTATTCTGAGAAAAATAAAGGTCGTACGCAAGGCTATTATTACCTAAATCTGTCTTATCTAAATCCTAAAAATAAATCCCTTGCTTTTAGAGAATTTGACCAAGCTTTCAAGGAGCAATTAGTTGATAAAAAGGTAAAAACGGAAAAAGGTTTATTTGATGTGGGTATTCAAGATATTGTCATTAGAACCGATGGGGGAGCGATTATTATTTGTGAACAACTAAAAGATTTTGAACGGGCTGCTGCTGCCACAAATACCACAACAACTGCTAGAGGATATTATTCTAGTCGAGAAAATGGCAGGTATGCAGTAGACCATTATTACGAAGATTTATTCCTTTTTTCTATTCATCCTGATGGGGAGCATCATTGGCAAGAAATCTTACATAAAAAACAATTTTCTCAAGATGATGATGCCGCTTTTTCTTCTTTCTTTTTAGCGAAAACATCCAAGAGTTTGCGCTTGATTTATAATGATGAAATTCGGAATGAAAATACGGTGAGTGAATATATTATTAAAGGAAATGGAGAATTCGATAGGAATAGTATTTTAAATACGGCAAGTCAAGAATTGCGCTTGCGTTTTCGGGAAAGCATGCAAGTAGCCGCTAATGAAATTTTGGTACCTAGTGAGCGAAAGAGTCGATTGAAATTGGTGAGACTATCGTTTTAAGTAGCTTAGACCTCTGGTCTGAGTAGCACACTATGAAACTACTCAGACCAGAGGTCTAAGCTACAGAAACTATTCAAAAATCTTACAAGTCAAAATCGTAAAATCATCAGGAAAATCTTGCCTACCTTTAAACAGTTTTATCTCTCTCATCAATTTATCATTAAAGGCTTCGGCGGATAAATGATTGTTTTGAAAAGTAAATTCATTAATCATATCAGCGTCTAAAAAATCGCCGTCATTATTCCGCAAATCTGTCAATCCATCTGTATAAGCAAGAATCGTTGCGTGTCCTTCGATAATTCCTTGCCCGATTTCTATTTGCGGCAATTCTTCAAAAGAACCTAGAATCGTACAACCTTTTCTGAGTAAAACAACTTCGTTATTATGTACTAAAATAGGCGGATTATGCCCTGCATTGATATATTTTAATTCCCTTGTTTTGGTATTGTATTCGGCAACAAAGAAGGTCAGGAATTTTTCACTTTGAGTAATCCTTAGCACCGATTCATTAAGCGCTCGAACAAACTCATCTAATGGATAATTTTTGCGAATTAAACTATGAAAGTTTGCTTGAAAGTTAGCCATTAATAAAGCAGCCGCAACTCCTTTTCCAGAAATATCTCCTACACAAAACGCAATTCGGTGTTCATCAAATTGGATAACATCATAATAATCCCCACCAACGCCTAAATGAGGTCGATAGATACTCGCAAATTCATATTTATTGCTACTTGGTAAAATTGCTGGAATTAGCATGCGCTGCATTTCGCTGGCTAATTCCATTTCTTTTTTGAGTCGCTCTTGTTCTAATTGGCGTTTGAAAAGACGCTTGTTTTCAATAGCCACCGCCACAATATTTGTTACCGTGGTAATGAATTGCACCTTATTATACATATCTTCATTTTCCTCAAAACCCCCAATAAAAACATACGCCAAGGGCGACTTTTTGTGCATGACGGGAATGACGACATCAAACTCTTTCAGTAATAAGTGGTCATCGGCATCTAAGTTATGCAAGCGATTATATTCTGGTAGTCGGTCACTAATATCTAAGGCAATTAAGCCTTCTGGAATCCCAGCAAATGCTTTACAAATCCATTGGTCGTTATCCTTAAAATAAAGCGCTAATTTTTTGATGCCCATTTCCCAACTAAGGAAAGAGGTAAACATATCAAAAAGCCCACGAGAAGAAACATTATTATTAATCGCTTGGGTAAGATTCAAGAGGCGATTGACTTGCAATTGCTTGAGATGCAAGTCTCGTTCGAGTTGCTGTATGTTGGATAAATCTTTATTTATTTCGGCTAATGAGGACATGGAACTAGTTCATTTTTATAAGGACGAGCAACTTAGCTTTTCGTCCTTATTTTATTAGTTGAATACGTATTCCTAAGGCCTTTTAGTCGTCTATTATTGCTTGGTAAATATAATTAAAATACTTAATATATTATAACAATTCACGTATTATGAAAAATAAAAAGCCTTTATAGATTATTAAATTGTTGTAGCGTGAAGATAATACTTTAAATGTTTAAAGTTGCATAAAATCTTCTTTTAATACTTTTCGGAGGTTGTCCAATAAAAAATTAGCGTTTTTCTGATTAAAGACAATAGGTGGTTTTATTTTTATCACATTATGATATAAACCATCCGTACTCATTAAAATACCTTGTTCTTTCATTCGATTGGCTAAATAGGAATTTTGTTTGGCTGCTGGTTCTAAAGTCGTGCTATCTTTGATTAATTCAAACCCTAGAAATAAACCATGCCCTCGGACATCTCCAATAATGGGAAATTCTTTGGATAAATTGGTTAATTCCTGCTTTAAGTAATTTCCCATCACCAAGGCGTTTTCTTGTAATTTTTCGTCTTTAATAATTTGTAAAACTTCCTTTCCGATAGCGCAAGAAACGGGGTTTCCCCCAAAAGTATTAAAATACTCCATACCATTATTAAAAGCATCTGCAATTGCTCGTGTTGTTACGACTGCCCCTAATGGATGTCCATTGCCAATCGGTTTGCCCATCGTCACAATATCAGGTACGACATTCTGGAATTCAAAGCCCCAAAAATGGTCACCTACTCTGCCAAAACCAACTTGTACTTCGTCCATAATGCAAACACCTCCTGCATTTCTAACGTGGGTAAAAGCTGTTTTTAGATAATTTGGAGGTAAGACTATCTGTCCACCACAACTCAAAATAGATTCACAGAAAAATCCTGCAATGTCTCTTCCATTTGTCCAATTTTTTTGAATGGCTTTTTCAATGTAAGCCGCATATTTTTCTCCTGCTTTCGAATCCTCTTTTTTAAATTCGCCTCTAAAAGTATCGGGCATCGGCACAATATGAATATGGTCTGCCTTGCCTTTTCCACCTGGGCTGTCAAATTTATAAGAACTGAGGTCAATGCAATTTTGGGTATTGCCATGATAGCCTACTTCTACTGCAATGAAATCCTTTTGATTGGTATAAGTTTTTGCTAAGCGCATTGCTAATTCATTGGCTTCGCTACCAGAATTCACAAAATAACAAACCGATAATTCTTCGGGTAAAGTAGCACAAAGTTGCTCCGCATATTCCATTAAATTTTTCTGTAAATAGCGGGTATTGGAATTAAATACAGCTAGTTGTTTTTGTGCGGCAGCTACCACTCTTGGGTGCTGGTGTCCGACATGCGGTACATTATTTACCGTATCTAAAAATCGACGTCCACCGCTATTATATAGGTATTGCATAAAACCTCGCTGGATACGCAAAGGCTTTTTATAAGAAAGACTAAGGTTTGGCCCTAAATGCTTTTTTCTAATATCTAGTAAAGCTTCATCTGTATATTTCTCCCCACCAATTATATTTTCTGGCATCCCAATTAATAAATTAGGGTCAGGAGAAATACTCGTAAAGATTTTTGTTTGATGTGGAAAAGCAGCGGCGGGAAAATCGCCTTTATACCCCAACATATCGAGTACAATCTGGAAATGTAAATGTGGTGGCCAATCTCCATTGATAGGTCTCGCTCCCATTCTAGCAATTTCTTGCCCTTTTGCTATAGGCATTCCTATTTCTAGACCGTCTAAAGAATCAATACTTAAGTGTCCATATAAAGTATAGAAAGTTAATTCCGAACTCACTTCATGTTCCAAAATAATAGCTGGACCATAATCTCTATCCGCCGCATTGTTATTAAAACTGTGGACGATTCCTGCTAGTGGGGCATAAACAGCCGTCCCTGCTTTCATAAAAACATCTACGCCAACATGTAGCGTTCGCCATTGTGGGCCATTATTACTCGTAATTGTGAAAGCATCAGATGTATAAATTGGGCGAAATTCATTATACTTCCCAATGCTAATATCCACGCCTGCATCTTCCATCATTCTATCAACTAGCACTTCAAATTTTCCAGCATCTTCAAAATTGGGATTATTCCCTAATTCTAAACTTCCTACACTTAAATCTAAAACTATCTTTTTATCGTTGACCAAATCAGCCTCCACCAATTTTCCAAAGCCACCTTTATTTTTTTCAACGAAATCTAAAAAAGCCGCATTTTTAGGACAAGCTTCTAAGCCACAAATTGACCGAAACGCATAATGCGCTAAATTAGGCGGAATCGCCTTTAATTTTTCTAATAATGCCCAAGCTGGTTTGGCGCTAATTTGTAAATAGGCATTATTCGGTTCTGCTTGTTGATTGATAGCTGAAACCGTTACGCTAATCATTAAACGAGCGGCAATGAGTGGAAAAATAACTTGACATTCCTTTTCGGTAATAGGAAAAATGGAATGAAAGCCTTGTACAATGGCGCAAGCGGAATCAAGCGGTGCGGCTTTATCCATTAAAGCATAAGCAGCAGCAATAGCTACTTCGTTGATGGTATGCGTATGCACAATATCTCCAAAATCAATGACTCCAGCAATTTGTGAATTGGCTAAATCATTATTGACTAAGACATTATAATCATTGGCATCATTATAATTGATACTCTTTCGTAAGTTAGGTAAAACGGGTTCAACTTCTGTTTGATATAGTGCTAGGAAATATTCAACTAATGCCTTTTTTACTGGCGTATCAAATACTTCCAAATGCGCTTTTATCCAACTGGCATTGGAGCTATCCCATTTAAAATAACGATGTGCAGCTGGATGCTTAAAATCCTGGAGCCCTTCGCATATTTGTCCACAAGTGCTGCCTAAATTTTCTAATAATTTATCCGTGTGTGGATTGACTTTAGCTAATAATCGACCTTCCACCCAAGTCAATAATCGGAGGTAAACTTGTTGCCCATCTTCTTTTGTAAAGTGGGTAATGGTTTCTCCGTGTTTATTGGCAATTATTTTAGGTAGCTGAAAAGGTAGATCTTTATTCGCTAAATGTTTTAAAGCGGCATTTTGCAAAGCTAAATTAGCCGAATCTCGATTGGCACTTTCTACTTTAAAGACATATTTTTCTTTTTCTGTGACGGTAAGGAGGAAATTCAATTCTATTTCTCCCGGTAATTGAGTGGCGGTTCCTTTAATGTTAAAAAGGTCGTCAATTATTTCTACGGCTTGTATTGTGGTCATGTAAAATCAAGTTGTGGGTTGCGAGTTGCGGATTTCTAACTCGTAACCCGCAACTCGCAACTCATTTACTGCATTCCAAAGGAAGGCTATTAAGTAAAGATTTATTAAAATTGAGATAAGTTGTATCTCCTAAGTCAAATTCTTTTAAAGTTTGTTGTATTGGATTGAATTCTATCCAACCAATAGCTAGGGGTGTATTGACTGCTTCAGTAATCATCCTAAATAAATAAACAGAATCAAGGGTGATATTCAAATTATCATCTCCAAAAGGATTGGCTTCTGGGATAAAAGCGATACTTTCTTTTTTTTGCATTAACTCTCTTTCTATCTGCTGGACTCTATTGGCACTTTTGATAATTTCTACTACTTTTTTCAAGCAATTATCCATAGTGGAAAGGGTAGAAGCTTTTTTACGCGTTAGCACATAATGGCTACTAATCGACATATCTTCTTTTTGAATAGCTCGTTTCTGCCATTTAAAATTTTCGTTCAAATAATCTTTATTTGCTTTAGGTAAAGTATAAATGCTAGCCACATCATTGGTATCCACAAAGCTCATTAATTTAGAGTCTCTAATTTCAACACCTTCTATATCCAGGAAGCCCATTTTGATACTATCCAATCGAATGCCATCAAAAATAGCATACCTGAAATCACCACTTACCTCCGAATACCTGAGGTCGGTATTTTTTAAAGTGGCATAGGTCATTTTAACATTCGCCATCAAACTATTACGTAAATCAGCATCACTAAAATTGATGCCATTCATATAGGTTTCTTCAAATTTTGCGCCTTGTAAATTGGCACCTATCAAATTAGCATATTCTAAATCTGTATTTCTAAAGGAAGCTCCTTGTAAATTTGCAAAAGATAGCTCAACTCCTTCCATATAATCTTCGTCAAATTTGGCATTTTTTAAGTCTGCATAACTAAAATCCGCTTTCGAAAAAAGCTTTTCATAAGTACTTTCGTGTAAATGACTATTTGTCAAAGAAATTAATAATTGCCCTCTTTCTGGACTCAACGGTTGTTTGATAAGTACATCATTTTCTAAATAACGGTAAGGGCGAAGTGCTTGACTTAAGGAAACGATTCTGCCAATCAGCGCATCGCTTAATATATTCTTAGGGCTAGCTTTTAATTCATCCCCCATTTTATCCATAATATTACTCATCAAAAAAATAAGGGAACTACGCCGACTGCCTTCTTCTAAATTTATTTGCTGGTCTAATCGGTCGTTTTGGGCAGCTAGTAATTGATTCTGCGTATTTAAAATATACGTTTGAATGCTTAATAGACATAATGGAATAAAAGCGAGCATCAAGGTGAAGATACCAACCCGCGTTAAGCGCCAAACTAAATGGGTAGAGACGTCTGCCAAAGTCACTTTAGAGACCTTTCCGTCTGGCAATTCTTCAAATAAACGTAAAACACTTCTCTTCAATCCTTTGCCTATGAAAACGTTTGTCGTGAATTTACTAGCTATTCTACTAAAAATAGAACTCGCTTTTTCTTTACCTTTTAGTAATTGTAATTCTGCTTTTAGTTTTAAGTTTTCTTTGATAATTTGATGGTATTCGTCCTTTGGATGATTAGATTCCATGCTTTACTTTTTCGTCAATGAATACTTCAATCAAATGTAGCCTTTTTGCTTTTATTTATGG
>JAFMDF010000292.1 GCA_017857395.1 Bacteroidota bacterium
TAATCGGACATTTATCTCCTCAAAAAAGCGGACATTTATCTTACAAAGTGACAGGCACCAAGGCAAATGGGGGCTGCTGCGCCAATTACGGTAGGCGCTATAATATCATTACTTTGATTAATAATTTCAATTGTTTTGGTTACTGGAATATTCTTAATATCTGTGATACTGACTGTATAAGTCCCGGCGGAAAGGCCCTCCACTCGATTCTCTTTTTCTGTAGGATCATGACTCCATGCATAAGTAGGGGCAAAAGCACCCACGGGAGTTACTTCAATGGCCCCCGTGTTATCGGATGCGCAGAAGACATCTTGTTTTAGGACAGTCATCGAAAATAAGGCCACTTCAATCGGGTAAGGATCTGAAAATTTCCCATAGCCTAAGCTACCTACATTATCCTCATTCTCTCCTAAGTCTAAAGTAATGCTTTGTTCGACCGCATACACTTTATCTTCTGTCGCATTATAATAATATAATTGAAAAATTTCTCCAGTTGTAATACCCCCTACGGAAATAACTACTACATACTTATCAATAGCTGAAATATATTCGATATGTCCGAGACCTCTTAATTCTCCGTCTTTAAAAACTGCCAAGCGATCATTTGGGTTTTCACTTAATACTCCATTAAAAGATAAAGTGGCAATTAAAGGTAATTGATATTCCCAACTACCTGCTTCCAAAACCCAAGTATCAACCTCCATTGGATCTACCAAATTTCCATTTCGACCATCAGCTAATAAAGGCAATTCATTGGCATCATCAAATCCATTAATCGGAGTATTATAAGACATTTTAACCCCTGCTGCATTGGCTACTTTTATCTTTATAAAATCATACGGCTTTAAATACTTATTAAGGGGAGACCAAGCATTATTCGTATATTCCATAAAAACATCTTCCCCATTAGGAGTGATTCTATTGATGGTTTTCAGAATACTAGTATTCGATAAAAAGGGAAGGAAATTAAGGCTATTTTCTGCTTTACTGGAGTCTTGTAACGGGAAACCAATCCAATTCCAGCCTGCTACCAAGTCCGTTTCAATTGTACTTAAATTAGCATCTGCACCAGTAACATAAAGGGTATCTGGTCCATTTTTCATATATATTTGGTATCCTTTTGCTGGATCCAGTTCAGACAGGTTGGTTTCACCACCAGAAGTTACCCATCCTATGCCTTGGGTATATTCAGCAATCATACCTTTACCTCCTGTTCTACTTTTTATCTTATCTCCTGTAGTTAATTTCGTAAGGGAGGCTAGTAAATTAGTTAAACTATTATCTGCATTTTGAAAATTTATTGAAAAACCCGTCCAGCCTTGTTTGAGTGGAATCGTCCTAATTTCACTTTGCACTCGGTCTACCAATAGCATTTGTGGGTTTTCGGTAGTACCCACAATTTTATTATTAATATAAGTCACTGGTGAATTTTCTGCATTTCCTAGATATTCTATGCCTGAGGCAGCATCCCATATTCTAAACTCTAAGGCTTTATTTTTGTCAGCTGTAGTGCCATAAACGGATAAATAAGCCGCATAAAAATTTCTTGAACCAGTAAACTCTATTCTTCCTACTCCTCTGAGTTTTCCCTCTATCCATACACTAATAATATCCATGGTATCCACATTTCGGAAGGTTTCCGAATCTTCAGTAAATCGCCAATTAGTTATGAGGTTCATCGTTTGATTATAATCGGAAGTATTGACCGTCCAAGCTGGTGGGCGGTTAAAAATTTTGGCTTTAATGACAATCTTTGGTTTATTCCCATTCCCATTATCAAGGCCATTTACTTCTATTTCTTCCATGATTTCGCCTTGTGCCATACTCCCATCGATATTAAATGTGATGGTTTTTCCTGTGGGATTAGGATTAAAAGTTAAACTAGGCGCATTTGGTGCATCAATGCTCAACCAAGAATTAAGGGCACTGCCTTTAGCCATTAAGGTTACATTCGGTAAGGACTCTTCCGCAGCTACTGTTTTAATTAAATCAACTGGGATAGATAGGGTCTCATCCGCATATAACTCCACATTAATCGTATCTGTTGCCCAAAATAATTTTTGGGTCACTACATCGAATTGCCAACGAATCGTATCCGTCAATTGATTACCACTTTCCGCAGCGGTTGCTTGGGCAATAATTACTTCTAATTGATGCCCATCATAATCTTGTAAAAAAGAGAAATCATCGGTAAAGTTATCTTCGGTTCCTAAATCAAATTTTAATAGGTTTCCTGAACAAACTGGCGTAAATAGTACTTCTTGATTATCCTCCTTATCTATTATTTTAATATCAAAATTGGCTAAAAGAGGAAGAAGAGAACAGTCCAAATCTTGGTTAAATTCTGCTTGTAAACGATCTCCATTTAACCATAGTCCATCCGCAGGTTCAGGCGTACTCAATAACCGAAGAGCAGCCCTATTAATGCTTCCGCTGATTACATTGGAAAAATTTTCACTACCGTCGCATTGGGCAGCCACTCGGATTTCATAAATTCCATCAGGATATTTTGGATTTTCATTATCGAAGACTGGGATTATCCAAGTAAATGGAAAGCTGGGTGTACCTATAAATACCTCATTAAGTGCAGCAAGAAAATCTTTACTTGGGCTGCGCTGCGCATTAAAAGGCGGAACAAATTTCTCATCAACGGCAACTATATTCTCCTCATATTGACCTAAATCCAATAAAATCTCATTTAGGGTCACATCATGCCAGTCAGCTCCCGTTTCGGCTCTACGGTATTGTAAGGCCAATTGTTTGAATACCGGGTTGTCTGGCTGATAATCCCTAACTTTTATGACTAAAGGATCGTTTATGCCATTCACCACCCAGTTATTATTAGGCGATACAATGGTAATGGGAGAACAGGGTGTTTCAAACTGAACCGACATATCTATAAAATCCTTATTCTGATTCACGCCTCCGCAGGTAGCAACTACCCCAACACTTAAATTATCATAGCGATAAGCCAGATTTTTTTCAATGGTCAACGTAAATAATTGAGGAATACCTGGCGGTAAAAACCCTAAATCTACTTTGCCAAGAATATTACCCGCCATTTTCAGAACAGCCCCTCCTGAATTAGAAGTATTTTTCAAGAAAACCGATACCGCTCGATCCTCATTAAAAGGAGAGTTATTCGTTATTTGAACGGTTAGTACCGCTGGTTTCTCTGGATCCTGATTATACAGTGAAATGGATTTTTTTGCAGCACCTGTTTCAGGGTCAATTATTTGAATCTTTGGATCATCTCTAATAATATCTCCTGTTTCGGGTGGACAGGAAGAACGGCCTCCAAAACGATAAAAATAAGGACTATGGGTGGGGGACACGCCACTCACTACTGTTACACTATGTTGATCGCCAAGATCATCATCGGATAGGGTATAACTCATTGTAACGGACTCTCCAGCATCATGCATAGAGGTGTTGGTATAGGTAATTTTCCCAGTAGTCGTAACCTTATATTTGGTCTTTATTCCTCCGAGGCTAATAACTTTTGCAGAAAGAAAACCAGGGCCCACTACCCCTGTGATAATATTTTCTTCATCTTTACCTGCAACTGCTGTAACATTTAGTACTGGATTTACAAAGAAACTAGAACTAAAGGTGGAACTCCTAGATCTTGCCGCTTTAAAGGTTTTTGTCGTACTAGTATTTCCACTAAAAGTGAAATTTTCTGCTGCCTTTCCAAACGTTTCACTAAAAATGGGGTTACTATAGCCATCACCCTCTCCAATCGGATTTTCAAACTTCTCATTATTAAAAATCCAAGTAAAGATTTCGTCTAGCGAATTTTTTGGATTCGCTAACTCCTGAATGGCGTTCATGGTATTATTATAGTCCTTAATTGTATTTTGATCCCAAGCAAGGGAATCTGTTACTGGATAAATATTACAAAATTCATTTTGCCATGTTTCTATGGCGTCCTTCCTAAAATCATAGTTTGCCATATCCTCATCCAGATCATCTATGTATGAGCTATTGCACAAAATTCGATGGGGTAAGGTTTCGTCTCTGTGATAATTTAAAATAGCAGCCTCCCAGTTTGTTTTAATGATACCTAGTTTCATTATATCTTTTGTAATCTCTTCTTTCATGGCTTTGTCCCGCGTTTCTAACTTTTCCAGCTTTTCTAGTTCAGCAATCTTAAATGCGTTGTCTGTTATTAATCCTTTTATGTGACTAACCGTATGTACCCAGGTTGTTTTTACACCCTCGGCCTGAATAATTGGCTCAAGTACTTTGTTAATCTCACACCCATCAAATAATCTTTTTAAATCAGCCGTTTCAAAGGTTTTTAGAGGAACTGATAAATCCTGGGTGATGTATTAAAATGGTTGACAGGTGCAAATTGATGGTGGGGATACTTTGAAAGTATCCCCCACCATCAACCCCTTTGGTACACCACCAAATCCTGCACTACCAATCTTACATCCCTTTAGGCTTCCGCTGCTTCATAAACCCAAACATGTACCCCGCAATTCGTCGTTTCTGAATTTCTTCCGTTCCTTCTGTAATACGGTATCGCCTATGATGACGATAAATATGTTCAAAAGGTTTATGTCTAGAATAGCCTAAACCACCGTGTACTTGCATCGCTTGGTCTGCCGCTTCACAGCAAAGTCGGTTCGACCAATAATTACACATGGATACTTTATCCGATACATGAAAAGCGCCGTAAGTATCCATTTGCCATGCCGTTTGTCGAATGAAAGCTCGAAGCATTTCACATTGGGTTTGTAGTTCTACTAATGGAAATTGAATTCCTTGATGCGTAGCCAATGATTTTCCAAATGGTTGACGGTTTTTAGCATATTCGACGGCTTCTTGAACACAATATTGGGCAGCGCCTAAACTGGAGGCCGCTTGTCGAATTCGGTTTTCATTAAAAAAGTGTTGTACTATTGCCAACCCTTTTCCTTCTTGCCCTAGAATGGCACTATGCGGTACTCGAACATTTGTTAAAGAAACCGTACCGTGGTCAGTTGGCATATTAAACGTCCATAAATATTCTTCAATTTTCAGCCCCTCAGCGTCCATTGGCACTAAGAAAGCCGTAATGCCATATCCATCGCCTGCCTGACCACTAGTCCGAGCAAAAATTAAATCGTAAGCGGCAATGTGAATCCCTGTATTCCAAGTTTTTACCCCATTAATGACCCATTCATCTCCTTCTCTAACGGCATTCGTTTCCATGTGTGTAGCATCCGAGCCATGATCGGGTTCTGTTATCCCAAAGGCAAAAGCTTTACTCGCATCTGCCTTTAATAAACCTTCTAGAAATAGTGCTTTTTGTGCTTCGCTACCATATTCCAGCATGAGCAACGCACCGACAGAATTTCCGACGATGGAATGTTCATTTTGTAAATCATTATGCAAACCTAAACCTCTTGCTGCCAAATGATCTCGAATAATCGCCATTGCCAAATTAGACCCATCTTTTCCACCATAAGCTTTGGGCATCGCAAAACGAAAATGCCCTGCTTCATCTGCTAATCTTTTAGCTTCTGCTAATAAGGCTTCCCAGTCTTCTTTGGGTATGCCGCCTTTCTCCCAATCAGTTCTAGCGTATTCTCTTCGATGGTCGAAAAAGCGCATATTGTCCTCTTTTTGTTCTAAGGGCTGGATGACGGTTTCAATAAAATCATCTAATTCTTTTAGGTAGTCGGCAAGATGTTTGGGTATTTCGAAGTTCATATTTTATAGGGCTGTTTATTTTAAGGAAACGATATATTTAATATCCGTGACCTAATGAATTATATCGCATAACTCAGGAGAGTTGTGTTACGGCTACGATGAAGTATCAATCTTTATCCTCAACAGGAATAACAAAAGGTAGTTTCCATCGACCGTCCAACGCTTCTGCTTTAGGCCAATACAATCTCAAGGTTAAAAAAAACGGCCCTTCTGTAGGAATCGGCAACCAATTAGTTAATTTATCTTTTGAAGGTGGATTGGATTGAATATAAAAATCAAGAGAGCCGTCCTCATTATAGATTAAATCATCTCTATCACCAAGTGCAAAACGATTTAAATCGTTTTTTACTAAAAATTCATTCGCATTATAAGGCGTCAAAGACCAAAAAGCATGAACAGGTGGCAATTCTGCTGCCTCAAAATGGATTTGGTACTTATTCCTAGCATCTAACTTCTCACCATTTATGTCATACGTTAAATTTGGATAAATGGCATCTGCTGGAAGATTCGCCCCTAAGCCAACAAAATCGACATACGCTCTTCGTAGATAATCTATATCATAATTGCCAATGCCTTCCGTAACCATACTCCAACCATTGGTCAGTAAACTGGTGTCGGGATTGGCTCGCCTTGCTTCCATTTTTTTATGGATAAATGATGGCAAAACTTTTAATTTCGTTTTTAAAATGAAATTATCGGTACTCGTCTCAAATGGCTGCCCAGCAACCAATCCAATTTTTGCCATTTTTTTGACAATAACCGAATCTGCTGCTTTGGGCGGATTGTCTATCATCATTTCTGCCATTCGATTGAAATAAGTATGCACATCTAAATCTCGAATTGCTTTTACGGGTACAATATTTTCATTTTCTGTTTTAACCGTTCCAATTGGTGGCGTATAGTCTTTTTTGCCATAAGCACTCAATGGGACTAAACGCATACTGTCTTGAATTGCCTTTACCGTTGTAGCTCCATCCACAGGACTATTCACTTGTATCCTACCTAACATCCACACCATTTGAGTAGGTGCTTGTATCAGTTGTACGCCTTTAGGAATGTCTCCTTCCCAATTGGGCCCTGCAATTAAAAATTGTTGGGCTTCCGTACCTGTTGTTCGAGTACCAGGAGAAGCGAAAACATTGGAATAAGCATCCAACATCGGTAATAAATAGTAACGATCGGTGGCAGGCATCGACAAGACTAATGGCTCTTTTTTCAAATCCATCCAAGCAATGGAATAGTAGGTGTCTACATTTGGTTTCACCACTGCTGTTAGGGTATGGTCAGGAAATTTTCTATAATGCCCCAATTGGTTAATAGGCGCCCTTGATACTATAGGGTGTGGTTTTTCTATATTAGTGACTACCTTTTTCGTCAAATCCATTAAGACTAATGGATAGCCATAAAGATAGACTTCTCCAAAAATGCTCAATAGTTCCTCAGTCGATATTTCAACTTGCCCTTCTGTTGTTTGAATGGTGGTTGTGTCGCTTTGGCAAGCGCCCAAGAAGATAAATACTAAGAGTAATAATAGGGTAGTGGGTTTAAAGTTTTGCATAGGCGCTTTCTAAGTTTCGTTTTGTAGCTACTCAATAAATTGGATAGCTTGTATTACAGGCTATTTAGGCGTGTACCAAATTGGCGAAGACCAAGCCCTTTCTTGTATAGAAATAGGCACATCACTTGGCGGAAAAAAAGAGAAAGATATTTAAATGATATGATTTTTTCATGTTTTGATTTTGAGACATGATTTTTATTTTTTATTCCGTTTTAATCGTCCACTTAGGCTTTCTTTTTTCTGCAAAAGCACGACCACCCTCCCAGAAATCATTACTATTCAATAAATTATCAAAAACATCGTGAGGCGCATTGACTGCATCCACTTCACTAGCATATTTCGTTGTTTCATTATGTAGTTGTAAAGTACTTTGAACAGCAACAGGAGATGCTTGGGTAATCAGATAGGCTAATTTCTCTGCTTTTTGCATTACTTGGTCAGCAGGTACGGCATAGTTGATTAGCCCTAATGCTAATGCTTTTTGGCAATCAATCGGTTGTCCTGTTAGCATCATTTCCATAGCCGCTTTAGTGCCTATTTGGCGAGGTAATCGTTGCACTCCTCCTGCCCCAGCAAATAAACCAATTTTAACTTCTGGCAAACCAAACAAAGCATGGTCAGCCGCTACGACTATATCGCAAGCCATCGCTATTTCTAAACCACCACCTAATGCCAATCCATTGACTGCGGCAATAACAGGTTTCACTCGGTTGGTTCGATGCGTTAATCCTGCAAAGCCTGTTTTAGGCATATATATCGGATTGCCCGATGACATATATTTTAAGTCATTCCCCGCTGAAAAAGATTCCGTTCCAGCACTTGTTAGGATAGCAACTCTTAAGTTTTTGTCTTTTTCATAAGCATTAAAGATACCTGCTAATTCTTCGTTGGCGGGTGGGTGTAAAGCATTGCGTACTTCTGGCCGATTAATCGTTACTTTCAATACCCAACCGTCTTTCTCGACGGTACAATACTTATATTTTTCTTTAAAGGTATCAATAATTTTCGGTCTATATTTAGCTAAACCTGCTGGTTCAAAAGCAAAACGATTACCTTGTGGGTCTGCTTCTACATAAATCGTGCGCCCTAAAGAATCTCCCTTGACCAATTCTTGAACCGTTTCCGTGTCACTCATTGGCGTAGTAGCATAAAAACGTTTATTCGTTCCTTTTAAGCGACCAATAATAATCACTTTTACAGGAAAGCCTTTAAAGTAATGTGCCGTATAAGTTTCTAAAATCGCTTCGCCTACTGGATTTGGTTCTATGTCCATTTTAGGGATTGCATCCGCCTCCGCTTGGAAAGGGGTGCTATCTTGTGGATTCCATGCTCCAACTGTAGGACTGGTAGAATAAATGCCAACTGCATGTTTAGACATCCAGCCACCATTGCCATAAACCATTCCAAAACTGCCTATTTCTTTTCGCAATGTTTCTACCAAAGAAGCAATGCCGTGCATCGTATAATTATTCCCTGGCCCTCCAAAAAAGGGTAAGCCACCCGTTTGCGTTAAGGGGCGAGGGTCGTCATTTTTGATGCCTAAAATGGTTTTGGCTTCACTTACCACAATTGGAAAGCAACTATAAATATCAAAGTGTTGTATCTCGCTACTTTTTTTACCAGCATTGGCTAATGCGCATAGGAAAGCTTGTTCCATTGCTGTTGAACTGCCCAATACTGGTCGCTCTAATAATACCCGTTCGGTGGTGTTGGCATAACCGTGTAAAAACACCCATTTACTTTCGTCGATACCTAGGGCTTTAGCTTTTCCTACGGTCGTTAATAAAACTGCTGCTCCTTGATTGACTCTATCCTTTGCGATTAAAGACTTGGTATAAGGGGATAAAATCAAGGGGTTTTCTCTAGAAGGGGTGATAAGTGTTTCCGCATCAAATTCTTTTTGGATAACAGCATAGGGATTTTTGGCAGCGACTTTGGATAAAGCACTAAAGGTTGCGCCCATATCTTTGGTGTAGGTTGCCAAATCTTGTTGCAAATCTCCTCGTCTTGCATTTTCCATTAATCCATAGAACTGCATAGGCAGCATTACCTGATGCTGCATTTCAGCAGTTGTACCTAGCTTTCCAGAACTGATTCCCCTGTCTTCTAATTGACCATCCACCTGTTCTGTCCAATCTAATTGGAATTTTTGTTTTTTAGCGGCTTTGGTATTGGCAATCGCTTCTCCGCCTGCTAATAAAACCATTTCACATTGCCCTGCTGCTAGTTTTTCTGCAAATTCAGCGACCAGTTTTTGTGGAGAATCTCCACCTACTGAATCGTAAATGGCTAATTTGGGTTGAGCATTAATGCGTTGTCCAACAGAACGAGGAAAATTACTAGTTCTTCCCGTTTTAGCTTGATGGGCAGGAGAAGAATCTGCAAAAATTTTCACCGCGGCAATTACATCAATATGTTTTGCTAATGATTCATCTTTGGCATCTTTTAAGGCTAGGGCTGCTGCTTTTCCTGCCAAGTCAGCATGGGAAGCAGCAGTTGCTAAATTTTCAGGAACGGTTTCTGTTACTTGTCCTACTCCAATGATGATAGGGGTATTACTTGCTGTTTCTTGCATTGTTTGTTTTATTCTATAATTATTATATTTTAAATCATGGTGATTTTGAAAATCACCATGATTTATATAGCTCCAATATCATAGTCCTTAAAATTAACCTGCTTTGTCTTTCTAATATACTCCATTGTTCGACCAGGGTAGTTATTGGGAATATTGCCATTTGATGATTTATACCAACTGTCTTCAACCCTTGTCCAAATCATATTATTTAGTCGACTTTGAGTCGTTTGATGGTAGGTTTCCAGCACCTCTTTTTTAATCTCCAATGACTTCCAATCTTTCTTTTCTAACTGGTCTACACATTGGGCAATATAATCCGCTTGTGCTTCACTCATAAGAATAATGGAATTATGCCCCAAATTGGTATTCGGGCCATACATCATAAAAAAATTAGGAAAATTATGGACGGTCATGCCCAAATAATTTTTAGGGCCGTCTTTCCATGCTTCTTTGATACTAAGGCCGCCTTTTCCTTTAATCGCCATATTCACTAAAAATGGATTGGTTTTAAAACCAGTCGCATAAATTAAGACATCAATAGGGTGGGAGCTACCATCACCTGCAACTACACTATTGGGCGTAATTTCATTCACACCCCCCATAACGACCTGCACATTAGGCTTTGCTAAAGCTGGATAATACGTATCAGAAAAAAGCACTCTTTTCGCCCCCATTGGGTAATTGGGCGTCAATTGTTTAACCAATTCAGGGTCTTTGATATGCTCTTTGATATAAGTAATGGTTTGATTTTGATAAATTTTTCTAAGCCAATTATTCCCATTTTTCATCAAAAAAAAGAGCCCTCCACCCAATAACCATAACTGGAGGCGGTATATTTTTAATAACAAAGGAAACCGCCGAACCAGTTTTTTCTCCCATTCTTTATAAGCTCGGTCTTGCTTCGGCAACATCCAATTGGCAGAGCGTTGGAAAATAACCAACTTTCCAACCGTTTTGACTATTTCTGGTATAAATTGTACAGCACTAGCCGCATTCCCAATGACCCCAACCGTTTTTCCTGCCAAATCAATAGAGTGATTCCATTTGGCAGAATGAAAACTATCTCCTTTAAAGGTGTCTTTGCCTTTAAAATTCGGGGTGGAAGGATGGTGTAATTGCCCAACAGCAGATACGACAATTTTACTCTTGTATTGGCTACCGTCTTTGGTCGTTATAGCCCAAACCCCCTCCGCTTCTTGCCATACTGCAGCAGCCATTTCTTTATTGAAATGAATATGCTGATAAAGGTCATATTTTTTAGCGACTTGCTTGATATAGCTTAAAATTTGAGGTTGTAAGGACCATTTATATTCCCAATCAGCATAAGGTTCAAAAGAATAACTATACAACGCAGAAGGAACATCACATTCTGCTCCAGGGTAGGTATTTTCTCGCCAAGTACCGCCTACTTCTGTTGCCTTTTCGAGGAGGAGAAAGTTGGATATTCCTTTTTCTTTTAATTTAATACCCATCGCAAGTCCTGAAAAGCCAGCACCAATAATGATAGAAGAATATGTTTTATTGACCATTATAAATTATTTGGTAACGGATAAAAAATAGGGTTTCCCACGGATTAGAGCGTCAGATTAAAAAATGATAATTATCCGTTGTTCTAAAATTTTTCTTAACAACTGATTAAATAAACAACTGATTTCTATACTTCTATAAAAAAAGTATATTAGAAAAAGCCATAAAAATAGCAATTTCCTTTATCTATACTGCATCAGGGTGAAAAATAGACTTTCTGTTGAAGATTGTTATATTGT
>JAFMDF010000293.1 GCA_017857395.1 Bacteroidota bacterium
ACTAGAATAGTCGCTTTTGTAGGGGATGGCATTAATGATGCGCCTGTTTTAGCAGCAAGTGATGTCGGTATCGCAATGGGGGCAATGGGGAGTGATGTCGCCATTGAAACGGCTGATGTGATTATTCAAATGGACGAACCCTCCAAAATCGTCACAGGTATTAACATTGCCAAATCAACGCAATCCATTATTTGGCAGAATATTACGATGGCTTTTGGGGTGAAATTTATCGTATTGGTAATGGGCGCATTAGGCATGGCGACGATGTGGGCAGCGGTATTTGCAGATGTTGGCGTGGCATTTTTGGCTATTTTGAATGCAGTTCGGTTGCAATGGATGGATTGGGAGTGATGAGTGATGAGTGATGAGTAAGTTTTACAAATATAAAGAATTAGGAAATGTTACGTTAATTTGGATTCATTTCAAATTAGCATAAAAAACTAGCTAAATGCATACTTCTGCTAATTTTTACGTTCTATAATTAAATGAATGGAAAAACTATCTGACTATGCGTTAAAAAAATAAATCTAAATCTTGAAAATAACCGCTTTATTATTAGCTTTTTATATGCTCATTGGCAGCTTCATCCCACGTACGGATTTTAGCCAGTTAGTGTATTTAGGTGATTTAAAGGAGCATTATCAGGAACATAAAGCAGAAGCGGCACAACAAAATTTGTCCATTACGCTTTTTGATTTTTTATACCAACACTTTATAGATAGCAATCAACATTCTGATGTTGACCACGAAGAAGACCATCATCAATTGCCTTTGCAAACAATGAATGGTTTCACAAATTTTATGGTAACCCATTCTTTTTTACCAGATTTTGAATGGTCAACGAATACTTTTTTACCAACTATTTCTTACCAAAGCCCTTTTTATTTAAGCGGGTTTCTATCCAATATGGTGCATCCACCAGCCTTTTCCTAGATTGATTTTTACAAGAGTACTATGCCTTTTTTAATGATTTCGTAATCGTAGCTTGGACATTCCTGTCCGAGCAATTAGTATTTTTTGCTCGGACAGGAATGTCCAAGCTACGGTAGACGACCGTGAATTACCAAATATGATAGACCAAATAATAGCTTTTTCCATCCGACAAAAGCTGATTGTGATGCTTGCCATTATCGGACTAATTGGATGGGGTATTTATAATGTACAAAGACTGCCGATTGATGCCGTGCCTGATATTACGGACAATCAAGTGCAAGTCATTACCAATGCGCCGACTTTGGCCGCCCAAGAAGTCGAACAATTGATTACTTATCCCTTAGAAATGGCTTTGGGGAATGTACCTGGGGTGCTGGAAGTGCGTTCCGTTTCTCGTTTTGGCTTATCGGTCATTACGGTTGTTTTTAAAGAAGAAGTGGATATTTATTTTGCTCGGCAATTGATTAATGAGCGAATTGAAGCTGTAAAAAAGGATATTCCTGAAGGATTAGGTGACCCTGAAATGAGTCCAGTTTCCACAGGATTGGGAGAAATTTACCAATATATTTTATATGCTGGGGAAGGTTATGAAGACCAGTTTACTTCGACTGATTTACGGAGTTTGCAAGATTGGGTCGTCAAACGACAACTGGTAGGAATAGAAGGAGTGATAGAAATCAATAGTTCTGGTGGGCATCTCAAACAATATGAAGTCGCTTTTAATCCTGATAAATTAAAAAGTATGGGGATTACTTTGGATGAATTATATGCGGCTTTAGCTAATAATAATGCCAATGCGGGTGGCTCATATATTGAAAAGAAGCATTACACCTATTTTATAAGAGGAGAAGGTCGATTAGCAACGATGAGTGATATTGAGCAAGTAGTTGTGAAGAATGTGGGAGGTTTACCCATTTTAGTAAAAGATGTAGCTAAAGTAAAGATTGGACATGCCCCACGTTTTGGCGCGGTAACGTTTAATGGAAAAGGAGAAGTAGTCGCTGGGCAAGTGATGATGTTAAAAGGAGCAAATGCGGCAGAGGTAACCGCTAGAGTGAAAGAACGGATGGCGCAAATTAAGAAATCTTTACCAGAAGGTGTTATTATCGAACCTTATTTAGATAGAACTAAATTGGTCAATCGAACGACTCGAACAGTCGTCACTAATTTAATAGAAGGGGGGTTAATTGTTGTCTTTGTATTGGTTTTACTATTAGGTAATTTAAGAGCGGGTTTAATCGTGGCTTCGGTGATTCCTTTGGCGATGTTATTTGCTTTATCTATGATGCGCTTATTTGGCGTTTCTGCCAATTTAATGAGTTTGGGGGCAATAGATTTTGGTTTGATTGTCGATGGAGCGGTGATTATAGTCGAAGCCATTTTACATCATTTAGGGGTACGAAAAGGCGGACAACAATTGAGTCGAGGAGAGATGAATCAGGAGGTCTTATCGGCATCTACACAGATTAGAAAATCCGCTGCTTTTGGGGAGATTATTATCTTGATTGTTTACATTCCGATTTTGTTTTTAATTGGTATTGAAGGCAAAATGTTTAGACCAATGGCACAGACCGTAAGTTTTGCCATTTTAGGGGCGTTGATTTTATCCTTGACGTATGTACCCATGATGGCATCCCTATTTTTAAATAGACATATTTCGACCAAAACAACTATTGCTGACCGCATCATGACCGTTATCAATCGTTTTTATCAACCCGTTTTGGAATTGGCTTTGAAATTTAGATATGCTGTTGTGTTGGTGACGTTGGCTTTATTTGCTTGGAGTTTATTGGTCTTTAGTCGCATGGGCGGAGAGTTTTTACCGACATTAGAAGAAGGAGATTTTGCGTTGCACCAAATATTACCATCGGGTAGTTCTATTGCCCAAGGCGTGGAGGTTTCTGCGAAATTGCAAAACATCTTATTGGACAATTTTCCAGAAGTAGAAAAGGTGGTTACTAAAATAGGAACAGCCGAAATTCCAACGGATATCATGCCTTTAGAAGCGGGCGATATTTTTGTGATTCTTAAACCAAAATCAGAATGGACGTCTGGTAAAACGAAAGAAGAACTCTTTGAAAAAATGGAGGCCAAGATGAATGAGTTTCCTGGGGTCATTTACGAATTTACCCAACCGATTCAAATGCGTTTTAATGAATTAATGACTGGGGTTCGGCAAGATATTGCCATTAAAATATATGGGGAAGATTTGGGCGTTTTGGCGGCTAAAGCCAAGCAGGCAGAAGCTTTAATTGAGACATTAGATGGAGTAGGGGATATTCAAGTAGAATCCACCGCTGGCTTGCAACAAATGGTAGTAGATTATAATCAAGCAAAAATGGCAAAATATGGCGTCAATGCAGCGACTTTAAATCAATATATCCGAACAGGATTTGCAGGCGAACAAACAGGCTATATTTTTGAAGGTGAAAAACGTTTTGAATTGGTCTTGCGATTAGACGAACAATTTCGTCAAAGTATTGACGATTTAAAAAATTTATACATTCCATTACCCAATGGCAATCAAGTGCCGATGGAAGAATTAGCCACCGTCCGTTTTGAGGAAGGGCCTACCCAAATTTCCAGAGATAATACCCAAAGAAGAATTACGATTGGTGTAAATGCGAGAGGTCGAGATGAAGAAAGTTTAGTCATGGATATTCAGAAAAAATTGGAGAAAGAGTTAGGTTTGCAAGCAGGTTACTATGTGACTTATGGCGGCTCTTTTGAAAATTTGCAAAGTGCCAGAGAACGATTAATGATTGCTGTTCCCGTGGCATTAGCGCTAATTTTTATACTCCTTTATTTGACCTTTAATTCTATTTGGCAAGCCATCTTAATTTACACCGCAATTCCTATGTCCGCTATTGGGGGCATCTGGGCGTTATACTTTCGTAGTATGCCTTTTAGTATTTCCGCTGGCGTTGGATTTATCGCCCTTTTCGGAGTAGCTGTTTTAAATGGAATCGTGCTGATAGCTTATTTTAATCGCCTCAAAAAAGAAGGCATAACAGATGTCATGGAACGAATTCGGCAAGGTACTTCGGTGCGTTTACGTCCCGTTTTATTAACTGCAGCGGTAGCATCTTTAGGTTTTTTTCCAATGGCATTTTCTAACTCCGCAGGGGCAGAAGTACAGCAACCTTTAGCAACCGTCGTCATTGGCGGATTATTGTCAGCTACTTTTTTAACGTTGATTGTCTTGCCTGTTCTGTACTACTTTTTTGAAAAAGGCAAAAAGAAAATTTTACCGAATGGTTTGACGATTGGTTTGCTATTTTTTGGACTTAGTTTGACTGGACAAACCGCAACGATTTCCTTAGAAACGGCGATTCAAAAAGCCCGTCAGAATTATCCTGTTTTACAAAATCAATTAATACAAATTGAGCAAGCGCAGAAATTGACGGGTATAAAATCAAGTCATCCTTTAGCGCAGATTACTTTAAGCAGTGACGAATATGATTTTTCTAGAAATAGCGGTGTCCATTCTTTGGGTATTCAACAGAATTTTAACTTACCTAAAGTCAATCGAGCCAATCAGGAATTATATCAAGAACAAGCCAATGCAGCACAATCAAAAATTGCCTTAACGGAAAGGACTATTGACTTGTTAGTTACCCAAGCATATTATGACCTCATTTATCAAAAACAACAGCAACAAGAATGGGCAAGATTAGCGTCGACTTATGATGATTTGGAATTAGTTAGTCAGCAAAGATTAGATGCAGGAGAAACAGGTAAAACACCATTATTGGCAGCCAAAGCGCAAAAACGTAGTGTCACTTTAAAACAGCGGGAAGCACAACAAGCCTATGAAGTAGCTTTGCAAAATTTTAATGCTTATTTATTAACGGATACCCTTTTTGAAGTGGCGCTGGAAGAATTGCCTATTCCTCAAAAAACAGCGAATACAGACTTGACCAATCATCCATTAGTGAATTATTACGAACAGCAAGCAGCATTAGCAAAAGCTCAAATTGATGTCAATAAAGTTCAACTAACGCCTCAATTAAATACAGGTTTGCAGTTACAAAGAGTGGCAGGAGATTTTTTGTTTTTGGGATTCCAAGTTGGCGTGAATGTTCCGCTTTTTAAACAAGCGCAACAACAGAAAATAGAAGTCGCCCAATTGGGGTTGAAAATACAGGAACAGCAAAAGGAGTTGGCTTTGCGCCAATTGACGCAACAACAGCAAAAAATACAGTTACAAGTCCAGCAATTGTTGGACAATATTGATTTTTATCAAGAAGAATTATTGCCCAATGCAACTTCTGATAGCGAGTTTTTTCAAGCTGCTTTTCGAGCTGGAGAAGCGACTTATTTGGAATACCAACAACGGTTGGAATTACAGATTAAATATCGTTTGGATTATTTGAGGTTATTGCGAGATTTTCAGTTTAGGCAGGTGGAGTTGAAATATATAAACTAGAAAAAATGTTCGATATCTCAAGTCTCCAGACTTGAAATCGGTATCTGGTCGTCTCCTGACGACCGTATTAAATATTAAACAGTCGTCAGGAGACGACGAGATATTAGGTTCAAGTCTGGAGACTTAAACCATCGAAATTAATATTATAAAAATGAAAAATATAATCATTCTATTCCTATACAGCGTCCTCTTAATAAGTTGCACTACCCACGATCATAGCGAAGACGGTGGACATAGCCACGGAGAAGATGACCCTGCGCACGAAGAAATGGAAGAAGCACACGGAGAAGATGAAGTAGGTTTAACCGCACTACAGATGGAGAAAATTGGCCTAAAACTAGGTGGATTCGAACAAAAAAACCTAAAATCAACAGTTAAAGTAAATGGAGAATTGGAATTGCCTCCACAGAATAAAGCGGATGTAAGTGCGATGGTAGCGGGTAAAATAACGCAAATTAGTGTACAGCCTGGTCAGCGAGTGAAAAAAGGAACGGTATTGGCACGTTTACAAAATCCAGCCTTTATCGAATGGCAGCAAGCGTATTTAGAAACAGAAGGGGAATTATTATACCTCAATAAAGAATGGGAACGCTTGAAGGATTTGGTGGCTAAAGAAATCTCTCCTAAAAAGCAATTGGATAAAATCGAATCTGAAAGAGCGATTGCACAAGCGACCTTAAAAGGGCTTAAAGCGAAACTACAATTATTAGGGCTAGGAACTCCATCAGATAAGTTGTATTCCACTATAGCATTGCGCAGTCCAATGGATGGTTATGTCCGAGAAATTAAAGCCAATACAGGTGTTTTTGTGCAACCAGAAATGAGCTTATTTGAAATTGTAGACAATCATCATTTGCACATTGATTTAAAGGTTTTTGAAAAGGATTTACCGTATATCAAAGAGGGACAAATCATCCAATTTAGCTTGCAAAGTCAGCCTGATGAATTGATGAATGCCTATATTTTTGCCATTGGAAAAGCCTTTAATCGAGCACAACGAACGGTAGATATTCACGCAGAAATCAAAGAAGAAAAAGCGAACTTATTACCAGGAATGTTTGTGGAAGCCCGAATTATTTTAGGAGATAAAAAAGTGCCCACTTTGCCAGATGATGCTATTACGGTCGATAAAGGATTGTTCTACATTTTTGTCAAAGAAGAAGTACATGAAGATGAAACACATTTCAAAAAAATTCCAGTATTAAAAGGGGTAACAGATTTTGGATATACAGAAGTGAAGTTATTAGAATCCTTACCTGAAAATGCGGAAATCGTGACCGAAGGCGCTTATTTTTTGATGGCACAAAGTAAAAAAGGAGAAGAAGGGGCTGGGCATCATCATTAATTTAGAACAGCTTGCAACCATTGTAGGGGAAACGACACTAGTTCTTTTGAGAATTGATTAGTTTTAGTGTTGTTGAAAGTATCGCCTTAAATAATTTAAAGATGAAAAGAATACTACCCATTTTTGTTGTCCTCTTTTTTGCTGTTGCAACTGTTTTTGCGCAACGGATAACACCTAATAAAGCTGTTCTTTTCAAGGCAACTTCCACAGAATGTAATGTTTGTGGATTACGGGCTTGGGATGAGATGAAACAAGCCATTGAATTGTATGAAAAAAAGGCGGTTATTATTGCCGTACACCCATTAGAAGAAAGTCTGCTTCACACACCAACGAGCACTGCATTAATGGAAAATACGCCTCAATTTTTCGGTACACCAAGTTTTTTTGTCAATAATCAATCCTTACCTTTTCAATGGTTGGGAGAAGCACGAAAAATGATTGAAGCCTTTCAAGAAAGAGAGGTGGTGGCTCATCCATTTATTGAGTATACCATTGAGGGGAATCAATTAAAAGTCGAGGTAAGAACGCAATATGTAAAACGAACCAATCGACCACATTATATTGCTGCTTATGTGATTGAAGATAAGGTAAAAGAATTTCAAAATAATCGAGGGCCAGAAGACCTACATTCTAAAATAATGAGAACCCATTTTGGTGAAGCGGTATTTGGCGAACTTTTGTCAACAGAAAATATTGAAATTAACCAAGAGTTTACCAATAATTATACCCTTGATATTGCCCCTGAATGGAATCCAGAAAATTTAGAAGTAGCCGTTGTTGTATGGGAACGAGTAGGAGAACGATACGAAATTATTAATGCCAATGTAGAAACTGAACCAACGGGACTTTCTACCAGTATCAATATTTTAGAAGCGAATGAAGTGAATCTGCAAATTCAACCAACCATTATCAATCATTCAGCAACGGTTCAACTAGATTTAGCACTTGCTATTGAAGGATTAAATCTAAAGGTAATCAATGCATTAGGGCAACCCCTAAAAAATATCTTTAGTGGTGACTTACCAAAAGGTAATCACACTTTTATGTTAAATCGAAGTGATTATACAACAGGTGGACTTTATTTTTTAGTAGCAGAAAAGAATGGAGATAGATTGGTGAAGAAGATAATTATTAAATAATAATTGGGTACTAGTTACAAGTCGCCTGCAACTAGTACCCAGTTTTACCGAACCAAAGTCACCATTCCAGAAACGCTTCTTTCTATCCCATCCTCCATTAATAGATTAGCAGTATATAAATAAACACCTTCTATCGTATTTTGTCCATCAAATCGGCCATCCCAACCATTACTTAAATTATTGGGTAATAGACTTGTTTGTTGGAAAACTTGATTCCCCCAGCGATCAAAAATGCGAAAATCATTGATAGCTGTTAAATCTTCGCCAGCATTAATTACGAAAAAATCATTGATACCATCGCCATTCGGAGAGAAGGTATTAGGGAAATAGATTGCGTAATAATCTAATTGCAAATTGACAGTACTATCGCAACCAATAGAAGAAGGGACAGTTTGGGTATATTCTCCAGGCTGACTAAAACTAAAATCACCAATATTATACTTTTCGTTAGGAAAGATTTTGGCATTAATTGCAGTTGTTTTGCTACCATCCACCCTCAAATCTATTTCGACCATACTATCACAATTATTGACGGATTTTAAGGTGTCTAAATAAATACCTGGCGTGGAAAGTTGTTGGTCACCTAAAGTATAGATTTCGCCTTCACAAATTGTTTGCACCAAAGAAGTCGTCTTAAATGGAATAAAGAAGTTAAATGGTTTTGTGACTTGGCAACCTTCCTTACTAGTAAGCATAACTTCATATTTTCCTTTTCCTGGAGGCAAATCCAACCGAGGATTTGTAGCGCCCAAAATAGCTATACCATCTTTATACCATTGATACCCTAAGCTATCGTATTGTGGCACTTCAAAACTCAAATTTTGGGCACAAGGCTGATTATTTGCTTTAATTTCAAATTCAAAAGCAGATTGTTCTGCCAACACTAAATTGTCAAAAAAATAATAAGGGTTTTCACTCGCCGTACTTGATTGACAAGGTGGTCCAATAGCAATAGCTTCAATATCTACAGTTGGGGTTACATTAAGCTCTAATTCTTTCCATTCACTAGTACCCGAAGTATTGATGGCACTAAGTTGCATCCAATCAGGACTATTTGTTGGGCAACCAAATGTTCGGTCATTGCCGCCAAAAGGTAAGTTTGTACAATCCGTCGTACCAAAAAAAGTAATAGCTATTGGGGGAGAAAAAGGTTGCTCTGTAAACCCAATATAAAATTTAAATTTATAAGAAATCCCTGCTCGAAGTGGATTGATTAAACAAGCCCCTGCATATTCCTTCCAATTGGGATTCGGTTCTTCATTATTACCGCCACCGCCAGAAATGGATGTAAAACGACCATCTCTAAAACCCAATGCGCCTTCACCGTCAGGAATAGGCAAGGGCATCGGTAAACCTACCCAGCCTGTCCATCCACAAGTATGGATATAATCGGTGGTAGGAGTAGATGCTTGAATCCAAGTGTCTGCACAATCCATTCTGGACCGATCGGGAGGACAGCATAATTGGTCTTCAAAAGACGGGTTGGGGATTAGGGATATGGCCTCTATTAATGGACAAAAACAATCCGTATCATTCAGGTCAATCAACCCGTCACCGTCATCATCAATAGCATTATCACAAATTTCGATAGACTGCGCTAAGAGCACTGTTCCAAAATTTAGTAAAAACACCAATAATATTGATTGTGACAAATATTTCATGGGGTTAAAATAGCAAAGAAATATGGATTGTTTATAATTTTTAATCAAGTTTAATTAGACATTGACGGGGTAGAGATAGTTTAATTAGAGGAAAAATTAAATATGGAAGTTATTTATTATAATGTTTTGTAGAATAGATAGATTCTACACCCTTGGCATGCATTTTGAACAAATTAACAAAACTAGCATGTCAATCTCACAAAGAACTTGAAATAATAAATAGCCTTACTTACTCAAGCTTCCTTGAAAATATTCCCCACAGAGCTGATTTTGTTAATTATATGTACAATTTTTAATAAGTATAGTTGCCCATTAAAAGTGAGCATAATCATTAGTAGTTATTGATTTTTTATTTATGAATAAATATAAGTCCATATTATTAGTTGAGGATGATGAGGTTGATGTAATGACCTTAAAAAGAGTATTTAGGAAAATATCAGTTGATAACCCACTTTATGTCTGTAGTGATGGGGAAAAAGCATTGGATTGGCTAGGGGAACATCGCAAAGAAAAACCGGGATTAATTCTTTTAGATTTAAACATGCCTAGGATGAATGGTTTAGAATTTTTACACATGTTAAAAAAAGATAAAGATTTACAAGTGATTCCTGTAGTAGTTTTAACAACCTCCGCAGACCTAAATGACCGAGCAGAAAGTTTTCGGAATAATGTAGCAGGTTATATGTTGAAATCTATAGATTACCAAGAATTTATTCTGAGCATGACCGTTATCCGAGATTATTGGCAGCAAAGCGAACTGTGTTATTAATTTCATTGTACTTCTATCAACCTTACGCACTTATTTAAACACAAAAATATAAAGAAATATTAAAAATCTCCCCCTTTTTTATTGTAAAGAGTTCATCATTAGAGGCCAGAACCCAAACATTAAAAATTTAAAATATGGAGATTTTATGCATCGAGGATGATCTAATAGATCAATTGATTTTAAAGAGGATTTTAAAACAAAAAAGAGATATTAATTGTAAGATAGCCAATAATTTGCAGGAAGCAGAGCAATTAGTACAAACTCACGTATTTGATATTATTATATCTGATTATTATTTATCTCCTGATACAATAGAGGATACTTTACTGAAATTCTCTAACCTACCGATATTCTTAATTTCTGGAACTGACCATCCACAAAAAATTGAACAATTATATAAAAAAGGGCTTAAAGGGCACTTTCAAAAACCTTTTACCTTAGGGTGTTTACAGCAGATAATTGACAAAAGGCAAATAAAATGCTCAGAAAAAGCATCAGAAAAAATAGCAGATTTTAGACTTCCTATCACTTTTAATTTTGACTATTTAGACAAATTAGCTGCTAAATCGCCTGAAGTAAAAAAAGAATTTATTCAAATTTTTGTGAACATGGGGGCTAAAGATTTTCTGGAATTAACAAATGCTTTTCATACCCAAAATTGGCAAATGGTTCGACATTTTACGCATAAGTTTAAGTCAAACTTTAACATGATGGGATTCAAACAACTTTATTTAAAAGCAGGAGAGTTAGAGGGCACTTTTTTACAGCCAAATTATGAGCCTATTATTATTCGAGAGTTGCCAAGTTTTTTAGACCGATTAACTAGAGCTATCTCATTAGCAAAGGACTATCTTAAAAATTAAAATATGGCCAACAAAATATTTAATACTAGAATTGAAAAAATCTGGTTAACCGAAGAAGGAATTATTCATATAGAGACTAAAATTAGATGGAGTATAAAAATGATGAAATACGCCTTAATAAATTAATTGACGCTATGACGGCAATAGCCTCATTAGATTTTTCTAAAAAATTAGAAGTAAGTGAAAATCAAGATATACTAGATGTTGTAAGTCTAGGTTTTAATATGTTAAGTGAGGCATTAGAGGATACGGTAGTTTCTAAACAACACTTAGAAGTAAGTGAAAAAAAATACAAATCATTATTTTCTAAGGCAAATGATGTTATTCTTCTAATTAAGGATGGTGAAATTATTGATTTTAACGAAAAAACATTGGAAATTTTTGGATACACGGCAGATGAATTAAGAGTAGGCTGTGCAAACGAGGAAAAAAAAATCCCCGTATTTTTGAGTTATGCAACTA
>JAFMDF010000294.1 GCA_017857395.1 Bacteroidota bacterium
CTAGTCTAAATTCATTTCCGCTAAAAGGATAAGTCGCTACTTGTTTTCCTTGTAAATCAAATAGTTGGAATGTTCCTGCCGAATTATCTTTATTAGCTACTTTTATGATAGCAGATTGACCAACTGGATTAGGGTTAACGGTTAGCCTAATTGGAGAAGCATTATTCGTTGAAGTAATCACTCTGAATTCTAGAAAATCAATACCAATCGTATGGAAATAAGTATTCGTAATTACAGGTTCGTTAAAATCAAAGTAAATGGCAGCACTATTTTCTATCACACTTCCTAAAGCAACATCTGGCTGCTGCCGAATACTAAATTTAAAAAACCCATGAGACCCTGCTTCATTGATATTGCTATCTGGTAGCATGATGTTACTAAAGGAATATTTCAGAATATTGGCGTCCACTACTTCTAGTTCGTACGGGTGACTACTTACTAGCGGGACGAAAGTAGCGACATCCAATAATTCCGATAGGGTATCTAAAACGACAATGTTAAACGCAGTATCCGTTCCTGTATTTTGGAAACGAATGTGGTATAATATCTCGGTATTGGGTTCCAAATAATGTTGGTCTTGATAGCCATTTGGAAAGGCATTTTTATCATTCGGGTCAAAAGCACCAATGTTTTGCTGGCAATCTTCATCTATAAATTGGCTTTCATCTGCGGAAGCAAACATATTAATCATCCCCATACTAAAAGTCCCCTGGTCATTGGTACCACAACCTTCTATAGCAATCGCTAAAGGCATTTCCATTGGATGATTAGGTACTTGCCGAGTTTCTAATCTATAAGTTGCCCCATTAGCTGCATATTCTACCATTTTCGTTTCTCCACTTTGTAATTGATAGGTTGTCTCGGTAGCAGGTTTTAGCATAATCATATCTTCAATGACAATAAAGTTTTGCTCTAAACCCATTGGGCCATCACCAACATTTTTTATTCGAAGCTGTAATAAGCCCTCGTCTTCTAGGCATTCCCCTTCTAATGCTAAACTTGCGCCACTCCAATTGGCCGATGGCGAAGTACAAACCATGTCTGGAAAAATACTAGCGGTCACACAATGCGTTTGCCCTAATTCCGCTTCATCGCAGTCTACTTTTACTTTAATTTTAAAACTTCCGCAATCATTTAAATCCACCGTTCCGATGTCAAAACGATAAGTATTGGCTTCAACCAACGTTCCTGCTATGCTACTTTCAATAAAATTTAAAGCAGGGTCTAAGACTACTTGCACATAAGCATCTTCCGCAGCAATTGTTCCATTATTACAATAATAAACGGTATAATAATTCTCAAAACAACGTCTTAAAAAGGGGGTGGCAATTTCTACAGACATACTTGGGCAGTCAACCGTTGCTTGTCCAGCAAAGGCAATTTTAACGGATTCTGTAGCGCCTTCCAAAATGGATATATTTTGAATCGGTTCACAAATTGCAAATAAATTATTCGGTGGAGGAATGGCTTCTACTTCATAATCGCCAAAAGGTAAAAAGGCTCTAAAAATACCGTTTCCATCCGTTCTTTTAAATCGGTTATTGTCTCCTTTAATTTGAATAGTCCAATCTTTAAGTCCTTTTTCTGTATCATCTAAGGTACAATTATCATTCGCATCAAACAGTACAGTACCTTCTAATAATCGACCTGTGACAACGACTTCGTTGGTCGTAGAATTTAAGAAAACTTCATTGAATGGAAAAGAAATAAATTCAATTTTGGTTGGTGTATTGTCAAAGAAAAAAGAAGTAGGTACTTCTGATAGTTTAGTAAAAGTAACAGAGAAGAGATTTGTCCCATTGGCTACTGTTTGGCCTGAAACGCTATTATCAAACCATGCTACCGAAAATTCGCCTCTTTCTGCAACGGTTGTATTAAAAGAACCTAGTGTCAAATCTGGTAGATTAAAATCACCAATTTCTTTAAATTCTAAAACGGATGGATCCCAATTTAAGGAAAATTGCATTGCTACCATTTGTTCAAAATTAGTAGCGGTAAGCACAACAACAATTTCATTTTCCGTGCTAGTTGTAAAAACTTCTGTATTTAATTCTACTTGAGCTTGCGTTGACGAAAAGCTCATTAAAAATAGTAATAAAGCGAATAATTTAGGCATCAATCGATTATTCATGATTTTTGGGATTAAGTTAATTTGTAAAAATAATTTCATGGGCGTTAGTTTTTTAACTGTTAATATCTCAATGTGGGTGAACAAATACTTCTTACAACACAAAAATCCATACAATCAGCTTGTAAAACAAAGACAAAATGCTTAAATTGTAACATGAAAATTATTAATAATTAAGTATTAACTACTGATAATCAATATTTTAAAATAAAATTTGTAACATAAAAATAAAAAATAGGCTTGCAAAATCATAAATTATTTACCTTATTTTCTCAATTAAACGCCTTGGAAAAGCGGGATTTGGAAAAATATTTAGCTACTCCTCTTTTTAATAATAGAAAATTGACCCTTCAATTATTCCGATTTTTACAAAAACAAAAAGATTTCCCTGATAAAACCACCCTATTTGAACATCTTTTTCACAAAGAGGAATACCAAGATGAAAAGATTCGGTTATGTATGAGTCAATTGGTCAAAAAGATAGAAGCCTTTTTAATACAGCAATATCAACAGCAACAAAAACTAGAGCATGCTAAAATTTTAACTCAAATTTACCAACAAAAGAATTTACCTAAAGCTGCCGAACAGGTCTTGCAACAGGCTTTAAACCAACAAAATAAACAGCCTTTTAGAAATGGTCAATATTATTTTGAAAAATATGAATTGACTTTAAAACGATTTGATTATGGCACTTCGCAAAGAACCAGCGTTCAAAATTTACAGGAAGTAGCAGATAATCTAGATACCTCTTTTCTAATTTTGAAATTGCAACAGGCTTGCTCGGCACTATCGCATCAAGCTGTTTATCAGCAAGAATACCAAATGGGTTTACTTAATTTGATTTTGCCTTACATCGAACAACAAGGACTTCCTAAGATTCCTGCTATTGGTATTTATTATTATTGTTTTTTAGCTTTAAACGGTCAAGCTGCTAAAGACAATTTCGGACGTTTTAAACAATTACTTTTTGAACATCGGACTTTATTTCCACAAGCAGAATGGAGTAATCTTTTTCTCTTTGGTACCAATATTTGTATCAAAATTATCAATAATGGAGATTTAAGTTATTTAAAGGAAATTCTAGAATTATACAAGGAAGGATTGGTTACTAAAGCTTTATTTGATAATGGTATTCTAACTCGTTTCACTTACCAAAACATTACTACTTCTGGCATTCGTACAGGAGAATTAACTTGGACTCGTCAGTTTTTAATTGATTATAAAGAAAAGGTTGAAAAAAGGTATCGAGAAAGTGCTTTTCGATTTAATATGGCGAGATTGGCCTATCATGAAAAAAATTATGCCGAGGCTATAGATTTACTCAGAGATACCGATCAAGGAGATTTGTTAATTAATTTATATGCCAAGAATTTACTGTTGAAAATCTATTATGAATTAGGCGAATTTAAATTATTGGATTCTTTTTTAGATGCTTTTCAGATTTATTTACGACGTAAAAAAGACATCGCTTCGCACAAAAAGAATTATTGGAATATGATTTATTATACGCAGAAATTGATGAAGGTGAATCCTTTTAATGGGGCTGCTAAAGTGCAATTACAAGAACGAATTGAAGCAGAGGCTGTTTTATTAGAACGGAAATGGTTGTTGGAACAGTTGGAAAAAATTTAGCCCCTTTTAATTCCCTTTTTCAGTTCTGCTCTACGCATTGGCATTCCATCAATTAAGCTAAAAATAGTTGTTAAAGAAACGAGGCTATCTTTTTCCATTTTTATACCACCATCTAAGCCAATCAAATAAACAGAAAAAGGAGATTGTTTTGATTTTCTCTTAATCATTGAAGGCAGTAATATAGCGTTCTCCCATTCTTTAGGCACATCTACCCCTTGGTAAGTTCCCTTATTAGTGACTTGATAAATTAATAATTTTCGCTCTTTTAAACCCGAATTATCTTGATTGAGTAACGCTAGTTGCTTCGCTAATGACGAAGCATCCGCAGAATAATCTGTAATTACAATTAGGCGATTTTTCCAACGATATTCCTCTAAATTTTGGGCAGATAAAAGCAAGGTAGTAAAAAGTAAGAGGTTAGTTAACTTTAATTTCATAACTTATATGTTATTCTGTGAGTAAATTATGCAACTGTGCATATTGCAATAGAATAATCGTTTTAGCATCTTTAATTTCGCCACTTTTGACCATTGCTAATACCTTTTGGAAATCGAATTCTAATACCTCAATTTCTTCTTGTTCGGCCGCAACTCCTCCCCCATCATTGACCTTCATATCTTTAGTATATTCCGCTACGAAAAAATACAAAATCTCGGTTACCGAACCTGGCGACATATACATTTCCATAATCTTCTTGATCTTAGAAATTTCATAACCTGTTTCTTCTTCGGTTTCTCGCCGAATACTTTCTTCAGCGTTTTCTTGCTCCAAAATACCTGCACAGGCTTCTATCATCATCCCATCTTTATTCCCATTGACATAAGTCGCCATCCTGAATTGACGGGTTAAAATGACCGTCTGCTGTTCCTTGTTATACAATAAAATAGTTGCCCCATTTCCTCTATCATAAGCTTCTCTTTCTTGGGTTTCCCAAGTACCATCTTTCTTTTGGTAATCAAAGATGACCTTTCTTAGATGATACCAATTATCGGAGAGAAGTTCTATTTTCTTTATCTTAACTGCGGGATGATTAGATTCTTTCAAGATTTTCAGGATTAAATAAAGTTTTCAAAATATAGTCAATATTGCTATACTATTTATCGGCTAAGTTGTTTTATTTTGCGACTTATTTGGCTAGACGTTAACAATTAAAAATAAGGGGGTCATAAAATTGATAGAATATAAAAAATCATAATAATCAGCGCAATCAGCGTCAAAAAATAAAAGTATGAAAAATAAACTCATCTTCGCCACAGGCAATCCAAACAAGGTCAGAGAAACAGGCCAAATCCTCAAAGATTACATGGAGGTCATCAGCATGAAGGATATTGGGGCAACCGAAGACATTCCAGAAACAATGCCAACTTTAGAAGGTTGTGCCTTGCAAAAAGCACGTTATTTAGCAAAAAATTATCAAGTTGATTGCTTTTCCGAAGATACAGGTTTGGAGGTCGATGCCTTGGACGGTGCGCCTGGCGTGATTACCGCTCGTTATGCAGGAGCAGCAAAAGATGCAAATGCCAATATGGCTTTATTATTAAAGAATCTTGAAGATAAGACTGATCGTAGCGCACAATTTCGGACCATTATTGCTTTGATTTTAGATGGCGAAGAACACCTTTTTGAAGGGATTGTTAGAGGGCGAATCGCTCCCCAGAAAATGGGCACAGGCGGATTTGGTTATGACCCAGTTTTTATACCAGAAGGACATGAAGCAACTTTTGCTAATTTGCCTGCGGAGGTAAAACATGGGATTAGTCATCGGTCTAGAGCTTTGGCAAAATTGGTGGCTTTTTTGGAGACTAGGAAATAGGGTTTCTTAAACAGAGCGGTTGTGGAAAACAACCGCCCTGTTCTTTTAAACCAATTGCTCCTGATGCGCCCACATCTCCTGAAAAATCTCACTTCGAGCAAACAAATAGTCAAACGTACCTTCATCAACAATCCGACCTTTATCCATCACATAGATATAATCAAATTTGGGTAATAAATGCAAGCGATGCAAAGTCGATAAAATAGCTTTCTCCGCAAACGCTTGAAATAATTGTTCATAAATTTTAAGCTCCGTTTTTGGGTCTACACTACTTGTTGGTTCATCCAATAAAATCAATTCACTATCTTTAGCGGCAAAAATACCTCTAGCCAAAGCTAATCGTTGCTTCTGCCCACCTGATAAATTCACGCCTTTTTCTTGTATTTTAGATTCGTATCCATTTGGTAATTGTTCAACCACTTCTGAAAAATGGGCAATCTTAGCTACTTGTTCCAATTCTTCTTTTTCGTGCTTTAAGCCAAGCGTAATATTATATTCAATTGAGTTTTCAAATATTTCTGGTTCTTGTGGAAAAAGGGTCACATGGTCGGCAATTAAGGCTAATTGATTAACGGATTGCTCGTCTACATCAACTTGTAAACTAATTGGTGGATATAAACCTCTCAATAATGCCAACAAGGTACTTTTTCCACTTCCGCTTTCGCCAATAAAAGCTATTTTTTGTCCTTTTTTAATAACTACATCTAAATCAAACAAACCTGCTTTTTAGTGGTCTGGTATATCCGTATTTTCTTGATGATGTAAAAAATTAAGGGCTGTAATATCAATTTGTTGCCATTTTTTAGGCAAAGGCGTAACTTTCTCATCTGCCTTTAAAGCATCATAGGCATCAATAATATTGATTGCTGTTTTTACATCCGTATCGTGATTAACAATATCAGTATACATCCAAGCAATATTATGAAAAACACTTGTGAATTGATGTACGTAAGCCATTAAAGTCACCAATCCACCGATTAAAAAGGTCTCATTGGGCACATAATTTTGGTAGATATAACCTATTAAAATGACCGTATAAATCATCCCAACCAACATATCCACGACAAACCATTTCCATTCATTGATACGGACATTCCGTTTATAAGCGGGCAAAATATCATCGACCCGTTGCATAACTACTTTTTCCATTCGCTTTTCTAAGCGCAAAGTAATGACGGTAATAATATTGGATAAACTATCAAATAAGGTAGAAGAAAGGACATGCTCTTTTTCATTAACCTCTTTTAAGGTAGCGATATAGGGTTTATCAAAAAGAAAAATGACCCACACTATACCGATACCTAATAATAAAGCGAACAAACCAACTAAAGGTGCAAAATAGAGCATTGCGCCAAAGGAAAAAATAAATTTGGCAGCGGCATGCATATATTCATAACCATGTGTAAAAAATTTCTTTAAGGCTTCGTAAGCTTTCCGAATTCTGTTAATAGTTGCACCACTATGATTATCCTGATGCCATTGAACAGGTAAATGTACCGACTTAAAATACAATTCTCTTAGAAAATTTTGACTGATATTAAACGCCAAATCCATCTCTCGAACTCTCGCAATGCCATGAAAATACCAGTCTACTAATTTTAGCAATAGATAAGCGCCAACATATAACCAAGCAGAATGGATAATTTCTGCGCCTTGCAATTGAACTTGGTTGATAAATAATCCCCAAATAATAGGTTCTATTGCATGGACGAGGTTACTAGCGGCAAAACGAAGGTAAATAGAAACGTATTTTTTGCGTTCCTCTTTGGCATATTTCCATGCCGTTTTCATTAAGGAAATATATGGGTTTTGGGAAGTTACGGGTGATTTATTCATGGTTTATAGTTTCAAAGTAGCTCGGGTTTCTAGCCCGAGAAGTAGCATATTTTGATAAAAACATCCCTACTTGGGCTAGAAGCCCGAGCTACTTAATAATTAATTTTATAAGTCAATATTTGTAAACCTTCTTTGAAGCTTTGTCTATCTGTTAATGTTAATTGATATTGCTTTTTAGTATTTCCAAACAAACGGATACCATTTCCTAAAAGCAATGGGTTCAACTTAACCTTCAGCACATCTATTAATTCGTTTTCTAATAACCAACCTGCAAACTGACCGCCACCACAAAGATAAATTGGACTTCCTTCGGTCGCTTTTAAATCCAAAATGGTTTGTAAATTTATTGGGCAAATTTTTACTTTTGGATTAATGTTTTCCAATTTCAACGTATTAGAAAAAATATAATGGTCCATGTGTGGGTAGGCTGGTTGCCCTGGTTCTAAACCAAATTTGTAGCCAAATTCATAAGTTCTACGCCCCATTATCGTCGTATCAAAAGTTTGTAAATCCTGTAAGTACTGACTCACCCCATCTCCGCCTTGGACAAAACCACTAATATCTTCGTCTTCTGCAGCAATATAACCATCTAGAGAAGTCGCTACATAATAAATAATTGGTCGCATATTGAAAATTAATTTGGGAGTTAGATAAGAGATGAGGAAAATAATAATCCTCATTCCTAAAAGGAAACGTAATCCAAGGCAAATAAACTGCTTTGCTTGACAATTAGTTCCTTTTTTCAAAAAAATAACTAAATACCGAATACTACAATTAGGAATTTAATAAAAAACACATTACATTTGCTTATCAATACTACAATTAGGAATTTAATAAATCATGAAGAAATACCCTTTAGGTGAATTTGAAGAAATCGTTTTACTAACCGTCGGAGTCCTCTTTGATGAAGCTTATGGTGTAGCGATTAAAAAAGAAATTGAAACTCGATTAGAAAGAAAAGTGAGTGTCGGAGCAATGCAATCTGCTTTAAGACGGATGGAAGAAAAAGGCTATTTAGCTTCCCGTCATGGCGAAACCACCAATGCCCGAGGTGGTAAGCGTAAACGGTATTTTAATATTACTGCTTTTGGTAAAAAAGCATTGGTTCACAATAGAGAAATACGAGATAGTTTGTGGAAAGATATTCCGAACATCGCTTTGGATTTTAATATTTGAGTTGCGGGTTACGGGTTGCCAGTTACGAGTTAAAAAAAAAGTAGAATTTTAATATAAAATAGTCGAAATTTAATTATTCCTACAGAATTTGAATAAAATCACAGACAACCGGCAACTCGCAACTGACTACCGACAACTGTTATGTTAAAAAAACAAGCACATAAATTTTTTCAATGGTATTGTCATCCCGATTACTATGAAGATATTCAAGGTGATTTGGAAGAGTTATATCTAGAAGCTTTAGCTAATAATACCGCTCGTAAAGCAGCATGGTTTTATGCCAAAGAAGTGCTGTTATTATTTAGACCAACCATCATCCGACCAATCTCCTTTTGGGGATTACAATACACCAAAGATATGTTTCAAAATTATTTAAAAATTGGTTTTAGAAACTTAGCCAAGCATCAGCTTTATACCATCATTCATATCCTAGGGCTGGCTTTAGGTTTAGCCGCTTTTTTATTGATTAACCAGTATACGGACTTTGAAAAAAGTTACGATAATTTTCATTATCAACCTAATCAATTATATCGTTTAACGACCGATAATGTAGTAGATGGCGTTATCAAAGTACGAGATGCGATGTCTTTTGCGCCTTCTGGCAAAGCATTACAAGATGATTTACCTGAAGTTATTGGTGCCACTACGACTTTTAAGCGACGAATGATTTTCAGAAAAGATGGGCAGCCTGTGGAAGAAAGAGAAGTAATTGCAGTCGATTCTAATTTTTTGAATTTATTTAATTATAATTTATTAGCTGGTAATAAGGCAGAATTATTTAAGGATTCTTATACCATGGTATTGACCCAAAAACAGGCAAAAAAATATTTTGGTAATGCCAATCCGATTGGACAAACGATTGAAGTTTTAGGCAATTTTAATCGCCCTTTCAAAGTAACTGGTTTATTGGAAGATATTCCAGACAATACGCATTATAAATTTGATATTTTATTATCTTTAAAAAGCTATCAAGAACGTACTCAACAAGATGGTTGGAATGGGTATAATTATTATACTTATTTGAGATTATCAGAAAGGGCAAATTTGGAAGAAATCAAACCAAAATTACCCGCTCTAACCACAAAATATTTAGGAGACGAGACTAGATTGGTGTTCAATATCCAGCCTGTTAAAGACATTCATTTGCACTCCGATTATACGTATGAACCAGAGACGCATGGGAGTGCAAAAGCTGTTTATTTTTTAGACATTATTTCTATTTTCATTTTGTTAATAGCATGGATTAATTACATCAATTTATCTACTGCTAGAGCAACTGAAAGAGCCAAAGAAGTTGGTTTAAGAAAAGTCGTAGGCGCGCAGAAAAGTCAGTTAATGGGGCAATTTTTTACTGAATCTCTGTTAATTAACATTTTTGGTGGAATCGTAGCTATTGGAATTGCTCAATTAGCCCTACCCTATTTTAATGACTTAGTTGGTAAAACCGTTTTAACAGAAGTTTGGCAAAATGGGGATTTTCTAAAAAAATTAGGCTTTTTCTGTTTACTAGGTACGCTTATTACAGGCATTTATCCTGCTTTAGTACTTTCCTCTTTTAAACCTATTGGCGTCTTAAAAGGTGCTTTTAGTCGAACCAAGCAAGGTGTTTTCCTTAGAAAAGGATTGGTTATTTTCCAATTTACCGCCTCTTTAGTTTTGATTGCTGCAACGGTGATTGTTTACCAACAAATTCGGTATATGACAAATGTTGATTTGGGTATCAATACCGAAAAAGTAATTGGTTTTAATAGTGCTTCTATGCCCAACTTAACGGATGAAGAATATGAAAGTCGGTATAATGCTTTTATGAACGAGGTAAGCAAGCAAAATGGCATTACAAAAGTAGCTTCTATCTCTTCTTTACCAGGTGGTGGTAGTTCTGAAATTGGTTCTTCTAGTGGCGGCTTCAAAATAGTCGGTAAAACAGAAGTGGTGGAAAGTACCATTTACAGAAATAGAATGAATGACCGCCTAATAGACGCCTTAGATATACAATTGGTAGCAGGCCGAAATTTCGATAGAGAACGCGCAGAAGATACGACTGCATATATTATGAATATGGCTTTAGTGAAACTATTGGGCATTTCAGATGCCAATGCGGTCATCAATGAATATTTTCAATTTGGTAGAGATAATGAAGGGGATAAAGTCAAAATTATTGGCGTGATTAAAGATTATAACCGCAGCTCCTTAAAATCTACGGTTGAACCAACGCTTTTTTCCCACGAGATGGTAAATTCTAATACGGTCGTACGTTTAAGTGGCAATGAATTAACTAGCCAAATTGGTAGTATTCAAAATGTCTGGAATCAATTCTATCCAGATGCGCCTTTTAATTATGCTTTTTTAGAAGAACGATTTGATAAGTTGTATAAAGAAGATAAAAAATTCGGTTTTCTCTTTGGCAATTTTGCTATTTTAGCAGTCATTGTTGCTATTCTTGGTTTATTTGGCTTGGCTTCTTATTTGTCCTTGCAACGCACTAAGGAAATTGGTGTCCGAAAAGTATTAGGTGCTACAACCACAAATATCATTCTGCTCTTTTTCAAGGATTTTATTTGGCTAATTCTAATTGCTGTTTTGATTGGTATTCCGTTGATTTATTGGAGTATGAACGATTGGTTAAATGGGTATGCTTATCGCATCAATTTTCCTTGGTGGGTTATTTTGATTGCTATGGTTTTAGTAACATTATTGGCATTTATTACGGTAAGTTGGCAGACTTTTAAGGTGGCTGCTTTGAATCCCGCTCAGACGATTAAGCATGAGTAAACAAAATAGAATGGAGGTTAGCTCAAAAAAAAGGCTATTAGCATTAAAAAGATAGGTAATTAATTCAAGTTACGGACAATTGTTTTATTGTTAAATTGCTATATTATTACTCCTAAAAACAGCACATAAATCTAGCTTATCTGATGGAATTAACAATATAACCATTCAACAATATATACTAGAAACGGTCAAGTTTTGTGAATTGTTAAGAAAATCTTAACA
>JAFMDF010000295.1 GCA_017857395.1 Bacteroidota bacterium
TATGTCAAAGAACTATGCTTTTTAAAAAGATGTGGGGTGTCGTTAGACTTTCAAAGTATCTCCCACCATTAACAATCGGCACAATCTAATCAAGCAATCTTTCTTAATATTTTTTACCTTAAAATAAGGTTAAACGATATTTTTTATTAACTTTGTAACATAATATTAAAAAGTCTGATGCAAATATCAACAATAGACCTCATCATAATTTTAGCTTATCTCATTGGGATAGTGGCTTTAGGTATTTTTGCTACCAGAAAACAGCAATTAACCAGCGAAAATTATTTCTTAGCAGGCAGGAAATTATCTTGGCCTACTATAGGTGCAGCACTTTTTGCCTCCAATATTTCTACCATTCACTTGATAGGTTTGGCTGCGGATGGCTATCGGTTGGGATTTGTAGCAGGTAACTGGGAATGGATGGCGACCTTTACGCTTATTTTATTAAGCTTAATTTTTGCCCCTTTTTATATCAAAACAAAAATTTCTACGCTCCCCGAATTTTTAGAAAGGCGTTTTGATTCAAGGTCTAGAACGATGTTAGCTTTCATGGCTATTTTGAGTGCCTTGTTTATTCATATTGGCATTAGTTTATATGCTGGAGCCATTGTTTTTCAACAGTTTTTTGGGGTCAATGTCTATATTTCTATTTTGGTCGTTTCTTTAATGACTACTATTTACACCGTTTTTGGTGGTTTAAAGGCAGTCGTAATCACCGAAAATATACAGACCGTAATTCTTTTAATCGGCTCAACGACTTTAACCTATATAGCTTATGCTGCATTGAAAGACCAAGGGATTAATAATTGGGCAGAATTAGAGGCTGTCTTAAAACCTGACCAGCTAAAAATGTTGCATAGTGGGGATTCTGATATTGGTCAACAGGGGTATACTTGGTACGCTTTCTTTTTGGGGTATCCTGTCCTTGGTATATGGTATTGGTGTACAGACCAAACGATTGTCCAAAGAGTATTAGGTGCCAAAGCACAAATTGATGCCCAACGTGGTGCTTTATTTGCAGGTTTATTAAAAATATTACCCCTTTTTATTTTAATTTTTCCTGGTGTGATGGCCTTTGCTTTATTTGAACAAGACATCAACCATCCCAATGATACCCTACCCGTTTTAATCAATAAATTATTACCGGTTGGTCTAAAAGGAATTTTTGCGGCTGCTTTATTGGCTGCCTTAATGAGTACGATAGCGGCCGCCTTAAACAGTTGTTCTTCTTTAGTAGCAGTTGATATTTTAAAAAGAGTCAATCCTGATATTTCAGATGCACAGCAGGTGCGTTATGGTCGAATTACAGCCGTTGTGGTAATGCTAATCGCCATTTTATGGTCTACACAAGGGGCAAAATTTGGTAGTATTTTTCAAGCCATAAATGATATTGCGGCGGCCATAGCCCCTCCTATTTCTGCGGTATTTTTACTAGGCGTTTTTTATAAAAGAGGAACTAAGGAAGCAGCCTTTTATACTTTAGTCATCGGATTTTTGGCAGGCACTATCCTCTTTCTATTAGATTTTGAACCTGTAAGTGGCTATCAATACATAACCAAAGGATTAGGCATTCCATTTTTAATGCGAGGATGGTGGTTATTCTGTGCATCGGTTTTATTGTTTGTGATTATCAGTCAGTTAACCCCTAAACCAGACCCCGCTCAAATAGCAGCTACAACTTGGGATTCGCCAATTGCAGTATTGAAAGGACCTTTAGAAGGCATAACGGACATACGAGTAGCTGCTGGTTTACTATTTTTATTATTAGTGATTTTGTATATGATTTTTGGGTAAAAATAAATAAATGAGACAAGCAATAATGCTAAAACCCGGAGTAATTGAAATTCGAGAAGTGCCAGCACTCCGAAAGGTAGGTGCAAACGAGGTAAAGCTAAAAATTAAAAAAATTGGCGTTTGTGGAAGTGATATTCATGTGTATCATGGTAAACATCCTTTTACACCTTATCCTGTTGTGCAAGGACATGAGTATAGCGGCGAAGTAGTGGAAGTAGGAGCAGACGTCGAGGTAGTAAAAATAGGGGATAAAGCTACCGCAAGACCCCAAAGGGTTTGTGGCAAATGCGCTCCTTGCATCCGAGGAGATTATAATATTTGCAACGAATTAAAAGTAGAAGGCTTTCAAGCACCTGGAACTGCCCAAGATTTTTTTATAGTCCCAGTCGATAGAGTTATCAAATTACCTGACGCTTTTACTTATGAACAAGGGGCTATGGTCGAACCTGCTGCGGTAGGCGCACATTGTACCACTAGGGCAGGGAATTTACAAGCCAAGAATGTAGTGGTTACGGGGGCTGGGCCAATTGGTAATTTAGTGGCACAATTTGCTTTAGCAAGAGGTGCAGCCAAAGTTTTAATTACAGATATAAGTGATTTTCGATTGGAAAAGGCCAAAGCCTGTGGAATCGAATATACGGCCAATGCTAAAACAGAAGACTTAGCAACTGCCGCAAAAAGAGTTTTTGGGGAAACAGGATTTGAGGTAGCATTTGAATGTGCAGGGGTAGAAATCGCTTTAGATGCTGCTGTCCAAAGTATCAATAAAGGCGGAAAAATAGTGGCTGTAGCAGTATATGAGGATCGTCCAAGAGTAGATATGGCCATTGTTGGAGATAGAGAATTGAGTTTGATTGGCACTTTAATGTATAAGCAGGAAGATTATCAAGAGGCAGTAACCCTCATCGGAAATGGTCAAATTAAAACGACTCCGCTTTTTACGGGCCATTTTCCTTTTGAAAAATACCTAGATGCTTATAAATATATAGATGAACAAGGAGATAAGACCTTGAAAGTGATTATTGATTTATAGAAGAGAGATAAGAGATATACTTTAGGCTTACTACGGGACATTTAATTTTTTATTAAACGGATTAAGATTTATGATTTGTGATTTACGATTAGGAATCATCGCAAATCATAAATGGTAATCGCAAATCGCAATCCGCATAACTAATCGAAACTTAATTTCCAAAGCACTAATCTATTGAATACTCCACATTTACTTTATTGGAATTTGTCTCTAATCTCGGCGCTCTATTCTTAAAAAAAATATTTATGATGAAATCATTTAATTTCTTCCAAGACACCAAGTTAATATTTGGTGTTGGAAAAGTAGAAGAAGCGGGAAAAATTATCAGCGAGTATGGCAAAACTTGTCTATTGGTTAGTACGCCCGTTAGAAAAGAACGCCAAGCGTTATATGAACGGGTTATTGGTATTTTAGAAAAAGCGGGTTTAAAAGTGACTCATTTTGATGGCATCCAACCTAATCCGACTACCGAAGATATTACGAATGGTGCGGAAATGGCAAAAAGGGTAGGGGCAGAAGTTATTGTGGGCTTAGGAGGAGGGTCTAGTATGGATGCAGCTAAGGCAATTGCCGTAGAAGCCACTCATGAAGGGTCGAGTTGGGATTATCTTTTTTTTAAAAAACAACCTACTCAAAAAACGTTACCAATTATAACAATTAGTACAACCTCTGGTACAGGTTCGCAAGTGACCCAAGTAGCTGTTATTACCAATACTGTAGATAGAGATAAATCTGCTTTGTATAATAATATTTTATACCCCAAAGTAGCTATTATTGACCCAGAATTAATGACGACTGTTCCCCACTTTGTGACAGCTTGTACTGGTTTTGATGTGTTTTGCCATGCCTTTGAGAGCTTAATTCATCCAGGAAGAGGGGCTTACGTGGAATTATTGGCAAAAGCCGCCATTCAAAAGGTCCAAGCCTTTTTACCAAAAGCATTGGCAGACCCCGAAGATGTGGAGGCTCGTTCCGAATTAGCTTGGGCGGATACCATGGCAGGTTTATGTATTGCCAATGCAGGTGTGACCTTACCGCATGGAATGGGTATGGCAATTGGAGGAATGTATCCACATGTTGCACATGGACAAGCTTTAGCCATTGTATATCCCGCTTGTGTAGATTATACTTGGGAACATGCCATTGACCAGCATGCCTTTTTATCCAAAACATTGAATAGTGATATCAATGGAACAGGAAATTATGAGGCTGCCAAAGCAGCACCCACAACGATTCGAGACTTTTTAAGAAGTATTGATTTGGCACACACTTTACAGAAAGTAAATATGCCTAAAAATGAAATTGACGATTTAGCCAAACAAAGTATGGTGCTACCAGATTATCAAAACAATCCAAGAGTCGCCAATTATGAAGATATACTAGGCATTATAAAAGCTTCTTGGTGATTAGGGATTAGCAATTGGTGACTAGTTTGAGCGTTGACACAAGACCTAAACTTTCGATAAACGGTTAATAATAACTCGTAGTTGGCATTTAACCAAATCACTATAGCATTAAATATTAGAAAGAATTCTTATTTTAAAGTATTATTGACTATTGCAAGTTAAAGTTTTTTAATATTATCAAATATCCATATAATATTTTAAAATTATTTATTATCTTTAGGTCATAACTTTCTTTTAGAACATTAGAAAGTAAATAAAATGAATTTAAATATGACCTTAACTAAACCTACCATGTATTATGCTTAACGAAAATCTTAGAATTTTGAAACGGTCGGGGCTATATACAGTCCTGATAACATTCCTATCTTTTTCGGCTGTAGGGCAAAGCCAAATCAGCGGAAAAGTAACAGATAGTGAGACTAGTGAATCCCTTATTGGCGTTACCGTCCAAATAAAAGGAACAACTACAGGAACAACTACAGATTTTGATGGCAGCTATTCCATTAGTGGGCCATCAGATGGTATTTTAGTCTTATCTTTTATAGGATTAAAAACCCAAGAAATTGAAATTAATGGAAGGACTATCGTAGATGTTGCCATGCAAGCGGATGTAGCGCAATTAGATGAAGTAGTCGTACTCGGTTATGCCTCTCGCAATCGAGCAAATGTAACTTCTTCGGTGGCCTCTGTCGATGTCAAAAACATGACCAAGCGGTCAACTGCTGATGTTACCCAAGCCATACAAGGTAATGTGACAGGCGTACAAATTTTTGCCACAGACCAATCTCCTGGTGCTGCATTTAACTTTAATATTAGAGGAATTAGCTCCCCTGGGGGAGCATCTGCTAGTCCACCTCTGGTCATTGTTGATGGAGTTCAAATTTCTGGTTTGCAGAATGTTGAATTTGAAAATGTAGTAGGTTTTGGAGATGGATTGAGACAAACAACGGGTTTAGAAAACATCAATCCAAACGATATTGAATCTATTGAAATCCTAAAAGATGCCTCTGCCGCTGCTATTTATGGTTCTAGAGCAGCTAATGGAGTTATTTTAGTGACTACGAAAAGAGGAAGTGCTGGTGCGCCAAAAGTAACATATAATACCTCGGTGGGCACACAAGTTCCTTTTAAAGGCCCTGATGTAGCGAATGGTGCCGAGTATGTGCAAATTCTTCAATCTATGTATGGAGATGATTTGGCGGAAGCAGAATTAGTACCACAAGCGGCCTTAGACTATATTGCGAACCCTGGACAATTCCAGGATTATGATTGGTACGATTTAGTGTATAATAATGCTTTCACTCAAACCCATGATTTATCCGTTTCTGGTGGAGGGACTTTTGGAAATTACCGTATTTCTGCTGGATATAAAGACCAAGACGGAATTGCTTTAGGCACTAATTTTAAAAGAGGAAATATTAGAGCCAATAGTGATTTTAAGGTTGGAGAAAAAATTAAGGTAGGACAATCTTTAGCTTTATCCAGAGGAAATACCTCTCCTGAGCCTTATGCCTTTAGCCGTTCGGTTTATTATAAAGCAATTGCACAAGTGCCATATTTTTCTCCTTACGGGGTTAATCCTAATCCTGCTAATGACCTCTCTGCACCACCAAGACCTCGCTCTTTTTATTGGGGTGGCGGTGATAACCCAGAGGCTTTAATTAGAAATCCATTGGATTACCAAAACTTTTGGGAGAAAGAAATCATTCAAGATAACATTGCCGCTAATATGTATGTCGAATATGAAATTTTGAAAGGTTTAAAATTCAAAGTAAGTGGCTCTTATAATCAAACAGAGGCGACGATTAATGAAAAAACAGGCGCTTTAGTCCAGCCACAAGAATATTTTAATTGTGAACGATGTATTACTGAAAATCGAACCAAAAATTCTAACTGGTCTTTAGATAATATCCTTTCCTACGATGCCTCTTTTGGCAAACATTCGGTCAATTTATTAGCAGGTTATGTAGCTCAAGAATTTAATGAGAGTTTTTTAGGGGGTAGTAAAGCAGACTTTTTGTCTCCAATTACTTCTACTTTAGATGGCCCTGGCGCCAATCCACTATTTACCAGTTTAGAAGGCAATAGGGCTAAGAGTCGCTTAGTTTCTTTAATTTCTCAAGTCTTTTATGCTTATGATAATAAATACCTAATGACTTTCAACTTCCGACGGGATGGTTCTTCTCGGTTTGACCGTTCTGTTCGTTGGGGTAATTTCCCTGGTATTTCTGCTGCTTGGAGAATTTCTAATGAGGATTTTTGGAAAAATTCTGGTTTGGGAGATGCGATTTCCTACCTTAAAATTAAGGGGGGCTATGGCATCTTAGGTCGCCAAAATAGTGGTATTTATCCTCCACAAGCGAACTTAAATTACATCCCGTATTCTTTTGGCGGTACATTAGTAGATGGATTAATTACACCAGGCCCTATTAATGCCTTCATCACTTGGGAAGAATCAAAAACTAGTAATATTGGAATTGAATTTGGCATCCTTGAGGACAAATTTTCTGGGTCGGTAGAATATTTTGATAGAAAGACGGATCAATTGGTTTCTAGTTTAATTATCCCAGGCTCTGCTGGTGGTGGTGAAATTCCAACTAATGATGGTTTAATTGAAAATACAGGTGTGGAGTTTGGTTTAGATTATACCGAAAATATTGGCAAATTTAATTTCAAAATTGGTTTAAATGCGACGTATATCAATACTGTTTTAACTCGAATTCCAGAACCCGTCACTTTTGGAGAGGCTCCTGAATGGGATGTGCCACATGTCATTGAAATTTATCAAGGTAGAGCGCCTTCAGAATTTTGGTTAATCAAAACCGATGGTATTTTCAGGTCACAAGCTGAAATTGATGCCCATGGTGCACAACCTGACGCACAAGTTGGGGATATTCGATTTATTGATGCCGATGGTAATGGAGAAATAACTACCGAAGGTGACCGTCAATTTGCAGGTTCAGGGCGAGCACCTTGGTCTGGAGGTTTAAATATCAATGCGGGATATAAAGCTATTGATTTCACTATGAGTTTTTATGGGCTATTTGGCCACCATGTTTATAATGGTCCAAGGTACTTAATTGAACAACCATACGGTTACGATAATTTTAGTGCTAATTTATTAAATGCTTTTAATCCAGATACGAACCCTAATTCTGATATGCCAAGAAACAATCCTTATGATATTGATGAAAACTGGAATTCGAATCCAGCATCCGATAGATATTTAGAAAAAGCGGATTTCATCAAGGCCTCTTTAATAGAAGTTGGCTACACTTTGCCAAACGAGTTGGTGCAAAAAGTAGGGATGTCTTCTGCGAGAGTAAGTGTGAGTGGTCAAAATTTATTTACCATTACAGGCTATTCTGGTATTGATCCTGAACAAGGCAGAGATGGTTGGATAAGTGCTGGGATTGATAGAGGAACGACACCTCAATATCAGAGTTTCTTATTTAATTTAGGTATTACATTTTGATGAGAAGTCAGATGTCAGACCGTTATCTTCGATAACTGTCAGAAGACAGACGATTTATACAAATAACTAATGTTCAGTTATTTACGAAAATTAAGTCTGGCTTCTAACAGTAAATTTTAATTTACGGTCTGACTTTTGTCCTCTCGAATTACTCTTAAAAATAAATAGCAATGAAAATCTATAATAAATTAACCCTAATCCTCATAATACTGGCTTTTTCCGCCTGTAAAGATGATTTTTTAGACCTACAAGACCCCAATGCAATTACAAGTGGGAGTTTTTGGTCTTCCCCTGCTGATGTAGAAGCAGCAGTCGTTACTTTATATCCCGAGTTCAATGCACTTTGGGACGGAGCAGTCGAAGCGGCAAATCTAAGAAGTGATGCAGTTGCTTTAGCAGCACCAGATTTTGCGCAATTCAACCGCTTTTACACTTTTGTTAACACGCCGATTAATGGTATCTCAGATGGTTTTTGGTTTAACGCTTATACCGTTATTTTTAGGGCAAATACAATTTTAAAAGAAATAGAGAATGTTCAATTTGCGGATGCCGCTCAAAAGGCAGCATTGATAGCAGAAGTTCAATTCTTTAGAGGTGCCGCTTATTTCCGCATAGCGCATCAATATGGAGATGCTCCGATTACTTTAGAACCCGCATCGTCTGAAGAACAATTTAATACTCCTAAATCTGAAGCCGTGGCCGTTTGGGATCAAGCCATTTCAGATTTACAAGCCGCCAAAGCAGGCTTACCAATTGACCAAGAATTATCCGGTCGAGTGACCAAAGGGGCAGTTATGAGTTTCCTTGGTAAATTATATTTGTATCGGGCTGGCTATCTAAACGATAATGCCTATTATGCACAAGCCGCATCAGAATTGAAAGCCGTCATTGATTTAGGGAAATATAGTTTAATAGAGAATTGGTTAGATAATTTTACTGCCTCCAATGAAAATAATGACGAATCTATTTATGAGGCTCAATATGATGTTTTTACAGGTTCTTATGGTGTAACACAACCTAGACCAGGCAATGCAAGTGTACCTGGGATTTCAGGGGAGATTATCTCTAAACCTTCTGAATGGATTTTTAATGAAATGAGTAAAGAAATGACAGCAGATGGAGTAATGGATACTCGACTTTTAAATACCCTTTATTTTGAAGGTAGCGACCCCTTATTTGGCGTCGCTTATGCCGATTTAGGAGATGGTTTAGTCTGCGCGGGTGGTGGTAGTGGTGGTGGTGACCCTGTGGAAGGACCAGATTGCTGGGAAGAAGACCTTACAGGAGAAGATGGTTTCTGGGTAGCGGCTATTGAAGAATTAGTACCGGGAGCGGCTATTGAACAGGTGCTATTGCAAGGCTGTTGGGATCCTGTGGCAGAAACGGAATTTGAAAATATTGCCGTAACTGTTGACCAAGGATGTAGAATTATTTTCAATAACTGGGAACAAAATGTGTTAGGTAATGGCTGTGAGGCAAGTAATGATGGAGGGAGTTTTCCGGGTTGGTTTAGAAAGTATTTACCAGTTAGTTATGCTTGTTATTTAGATGGACCTGCGGTGAATAATGAAAGAATTATGCGTTATGCAGATGTTTTATTAATGTACGCAGAAGCTTTGGTTCAGTCCAATGGTTCTTTAGCAGATGCAACGGATGCGGTCAATCTAATTAGACAACGGGTTAATTTACCAATGAAAGATTTTGCAGATGGCAATGCTTTAATGGAAGAAATTGAACATCAGCGGATTATGGAATTTGTCATGGAAGGGTCTCGTTATTTTGACCTCATTCGATGGGGTAAATTACAAGAAACACTCAATGCCCATGGTTTTCAAGATGGCGCATCTAGAGTGGAAGAAAAGCATAAATACTTCCCAATTCCGGTAGGGGAGGTTAATTCTAATGAAATGTTGGAGCAAAATCCGCTTTGGAATTGATTTATCAGGGGGTAATTTTCTATTACCCCCTGATTTTTTTCTGTTGAGTTTAATTTACGGGGTAATGGAAAATTCACCCGTAAAATTTTCCTCCTTATGCAACTAAGAAAAAAACTAGTTGGGTACTACTGTTTAGTTTGGTTGGTATTTTCAACCTTACCTTTAGAAATGTTTGCCCAAAGCTTTGAATTAGTGCCTGATTTCGCTACCCAAAGTAAATTAACCAACACCATTGGCGTAGCAGTAGCAGATTACGATGGCGATGGAGATTTAGACATTTTTGCAGTAGCCGCAGCCGTTTTTAATCCTACTGATTCAATGACTTGGAGCAGATTATTGAGAAATGATGGGATAGCAGGTTTTACAGATGTCACTTTAGAAAGTCAGCTAATTAATTGGCAAGCAGTTACTAGAGATGGCAATTTCGGTTCAAAACTAGGAGCTAGTTGGGGCGATTATGATAATGATGGCTACCCAGATTTATTTATTGCTAATTATGGTTTAGACGAATTGTGGCATAATGAAGGAGATGGTACTTTTAAAAATGTAACGGTTTCGGCTAAAGTAACAGGCTGCTTATTCTGTTATAGCACCAATGGACTTTGGTGGGATTATGACCAAGATGGTGATTTGGATTTATATGTAAGTGATTGGTTAAAGGCCAATCGGTTTTATAGAAATGATGGGGGAGGTCAATTTACAGATATTTCTGTCGAAAGCGGCTTAAACGATAGAAGGCATAGCTTTTCTAGTTTACCCATTGATTTAAATAAAGATGGTTTACAAGATTTATATGTGATTAATGATAATGGCCCTAATAATTTTTATTGGAATAATGGTAATGGGCAATTTGAAGAGGCAACTGCTGAAGTAGGTTTAGAAAATCTTGGAAATGGTATGGGCGTGGCTATTTGTGATTATCAGAATGACGGCAATTTTGATATTTATAGTACCAATATCCATGAATTTGTACCCAATCCTTTTTTTGTCAATCAAGGGAATCAGGTGTTTACAGACCAAGCCGAAGCAATAGGTATTGAAGATACTGGCTGGGGCTGGGGAACACGGTTTTTTGATGCAGACCATGATTTAGATGAAGATTTATATGTGGTCAATGGTTTCTTTTCTCCAATTGCTGAAGGTGATGGAAATCGTTTTTTCAACAACCAAAACGGTCGGTTTATTGAAATGGCTAAAGAACTTGGGTTGAATAGTACGGCTATTGGAATGGGTTTGACGGTTTTTGATTATGATTTAGATGGCGATTTGGATATGTTGGTGGGTAATAGAAACGCAAAATTGGATTTATACCAAAATAAAACGGTAGCAACCAACACGCCTACCAATTGGCTACAAATACAATTGCAAGGAACAAAAAGCAATAGATTTGGAGTCGGAGCAACGGTGAAAATTATTTGTGATACTATTCCTTATTATCGACATTACTCAGGTGCAAATGTATTTGGCCAAAGTATTCAGCCAATCCATTATGGATTAAGTTTGCACCAAAAAGTAGATGAAATTCAAGTGAATTGGCCAAGTGGATTAGTGGAAATTTTTCAAGAACAAACAGCCAATCAAAGAATTACATTAGTAGAAGGTACAGGACAGGAAATTGAATCAGATTTAGTGCTTTCTACTTCAAATATTCCTACATTTTCACTAACCCTATTTCCAAACCCATTTGTTGACCAATTAATGATTGAAACCCATAGTGAAAAGCGAAAAGTATTAGATTTCCTATTATTTGATATACTTGGCAAAATGGTTTTTAAACAGAAAATGACGATTCCAATAGGATCGTCCGTTCCTACACCAATTGAAGTGCCTAAAAAAATAAATGTTGGTCTTTATTTCTACCAAATTAAGGGTGAGGGAATAGCCCATTCTGGAAAAATTTATAAAGCTAGTG
>JAFMDF010000296.1 GCA_017857395.1 Bacteroidota bacterium
TATGTCAAAGAACTGCTCTTCTAAAAAGATGTGGGGTGTCAATAGACTTTCAAAGATCACCCACCTTCAACTAACCCTTATCAACTACTAAAGCAGTAATAAACAATAAATGAAGAAGTTAAACTTATTTATCCAATTGCTACTACTCGGTTCTATATCCGTTGGGCTGCAAGCTCAGAATTATTATAATATTCGATTGGAAAAAATAGACTTGGGCTCAACTAGTGAGCTATGTTTTGAAGTACAGTTAGCCAGTGCTCAAGCGAGTGATTTTAATCTAGCTGGGCAAAATTATCGTTTGTATTATGATGCCGCTTTGCTGCAATTTAATGAAACGAATAGTAAAACTTTGTTAGCCCAGAATCAATATACTACCGCTGAAATTAAGGATAATTTACATGGTATCAATGCAAGCGGAGCTGGCATTTTGCCTTTTGAAAATCAACTCGCTTTTTTAAATATTGGTCTAGACTTAATAGATGTTTCAACGGGGGGTATCGTATTATCAGCAACGGGAACATGGCAATCTACCATGCAACTTTGTTTTGACTTAAAACAGGAAATGAGCCCTGCAGAGGTAACGAATAAAAAAAGTATTTACTGGGCAAGAGAAGATTTAACGGATAGCTATGCAACCGCTTATGTAGAAGTCGCAGAATGGATAGCGCCAAATTCGACGCAACCCGCAATTGCAGCGGAATATTATGATATGAATTTAAGCACTGCTTTATCCGATTTTTCCTTAGAAAAAGCACCTGTTATTTTTCCAAATCCAGCAAAGGATAAAGTTTGGATAGATTACCAAAGTGAGCAGCCTATCCAATTAGAAATAAGAAGTGTAAATGGGCAATTAATTAGAAATCAGCAAAATTTAGATATGAAAAATGGCTTGTTCCAATTTAAACTTGCGCATCAACCTACAGGCTGGTACCAAATCATCATTAAAGATGGACAAAAAATATTTACAAAAAGTGTGGAAAAAATACATTAGTAATGCTGAAAAAATAACTTGAACAACTATAATTCGTGGGGGTAATAAATTCGTGGGGAATTTAAGACTAGATGTCCGACTTATTTTTTATTCGTTACTTAATCCTTTTTGTAGTCCGAGTTTAATAAGCAACTTAAAGAGATAAACAACTAGTAGTTAGTGAACTTTGAAATGACGAGTAATTCTTTTTTGTGAAAAGACACTTGGAGGTCTGAGAGACGCTCCACGGTCAGGTAACAAAAACCTTGGAGCGTCTTCAAGACCTCCAAGCGTTTTGACCAATGAACCCGCTATTTCTTACTGTCTCATTACTTAAAGTAGATACAAAAAAGGTTTTACAAATGTTTCCGAGGTTAAAAAAATATTTATTAATGCTAATAATGCTGGTTTTTCCATTTGGAAAATTACTGGCCCAGTCGAACTATGAGATTCGCTTTGAAGTTAGTGAGTTGAATGAGGGTCAGAATAAGCTTTGTTTAGAGGTGCAACTGAGTAATAGAGATGCAGTCGCCTGGAATTTAGCTGGCCAGAATTACCGTTTATTTTATAATACCGCAAAAATGAAATTTAATCAGGGTAACTCTTTATTAGGTAATCAATATCAAGCTTTTACGTTGGTACAAAAAGTAGAAGAAATTGATGCTTCCAAGGTAAACGGGGATTTGTCTTTTGCTACTAATTTAGGTTTTTTAAACTACGCTATTGATTTAAATGATGTGGTCAACGGAGGCATTACACTACCAGCGGATAGTACTTGGATAACGACGTCTCAACTGTGTTTTGATTTAATCACCACAGAAAATAGCTCTACTGATGAAGCAGTAGAAGTAGTTTGGGCTAGAGCTGGTCATACGAATGCTTACGCCAATTCTTTTGTAGAAATTCAAGAATGGGTCACAACTAATAGGACACAAGCAGCTATTGGGACAAATTATTATGATTTTTTACTAAGACCTGAAGAAACCTCCACTCAATTAGCCATAAAAGTATGGCTACAAGGGGCTTATGAGGAAGCGACAGGTTTAATGCGGGATGATTTAAGAATAAAAAATTTACTTCCCCTAACAGCACCGTACACTAGTTTAAGGAATTTTCCTAATGCGATTGTTCATTTTTTGGAAAAACAAGATGTAAGCCTCGATAGGCAGGTTTTTGAAAAAGAAGGGGTGAATGCTATTGTTGATTGGATGGCCATTGCACTACATAATGAAAAAAATCCAGCAGAAATAGCATGGGCAACGGTCGGTTTAATACAACGAGATGGAGATATTGTAGCGCTGGATGGATTAAGCCCATTGACCATTCCAAGGGGCAATGATAGCCTTTATGTCTCCATTAGACATCGAAATCATTTAGGCGTAATGACCCAAAAACCTATTTGGCTAGGGAATAAGTCAATTAATGTAATAGATTTTACGGATTTAAGCACTCCTACTTTTGGGTCAAATGCTACCGTGAAATCAGAGAAATATCAGTTTTTACGGGGAGGCAATACCGATAGTAATGGCTACTTAGTCTTGCAAGGCGGCGGCATAGCCTTGCCAGATACCGACCATATTTTTTTTGATGTCTTTGAGGATGAAAAGAACGTCAACGGACTCTATAATCACATTAGCTATGGCTATTATTCGAGTGATACCAATATGGACGGAGAAGTAAGATACCAAGGAGGAGGAAATGAAATTGATGAAATGATTTTTTTTAATATTTATAGACATCCCCAAAATACGGGGGCACTTTCTAATTTTTTTATAAAAGAACAGATTCCTAATTAGGTATTATTATATACAAGGAGGGCAATTGAATTTTTTTACAATTAGCAAAAACGATAAATATGAGATGGTTTTGTAGATGCATGATGATTTTTGGTTATTTAATAATGCTGAAAGGAACAGTATTATCCCAACCTCTTTATGACATCCAATTAACTTTAGATACCGTAGATTGTATAAATAAGACTGCTTGTTATAATGTGCAAGTAAGAAGTGCAGATGGTACAGATTGGGGATTAGCAGGACAAAATTATCGTATCTATTATGATGGTGCGCTAGCAACTTGGCAATCTGGCACCTCTACCTTAGGAGGAAGTTACCAAAATTTTTCTCTCATTCAAGACATACAAAATGTAGATGCCTCGGCAACAGGAAGCAACTTAGCCTTTGAGGATGATTTGAGTTTTCTCAACTATACCACGCTAGGTTCGCCCAAAATTAGTTAATAAAATAAAATATTATCAAAATAATATTTTGATTTATGTTTAAAATGCAGAATTTTATTTATTTTAAATAAACTCTTTTCAGGTTATTATTTTAGGGTTAAAAATAATATTTTAATTATATTTATTTAATAAAAATAAATACGAACAAAATACTGTTTTAAAGATAAAAATACTTTTAATACAGAATATTATTTCGTGTAATTTATGTATTAATCAAAAATTTGAGCGAACCTAGCGATACCATGGATTTAAACAATCCTTCCATTGGTGGGATTAATTTACCAGCAGATGGCAGTTGGGTCACTACGTCTAATTTATGCTTTACCTTACAAGATACCCTATTTAATGACCCTACCACTTGTTTAGAAATCGTGTGGGCAAGAGATGGACATACCAACGCTTATGCCACCTCCTTTGTAGAAGTAGCAGAATGGGTCGAAGCAGACAGCACCCAAATGGCAAATGGAAATATTTATGATGGCTTAGAATCCACAGATGGAGACGCTTCTTGTTTTACAGAGGTTTGTAAAGTCGTTGGGGATTATGGCATTAGATTGACCTTTGATACCTTAGATTGTATTAATAAAACCGCTTGTTTTAATGTGCAACTGAGAACGGAAGATAGTAATGGTTGGGGTTTAGCAGGGCAAAATTATCGAATTTACTATGATGCCGCTTTGGCTTCTTGGCAATCTGGCACTTCTACATTAGGAACAGCTTATCAAGGTTTTCAATTAATACAAGATATTCAAGACGTGGACGCATCTGCTACCAATAGTAATTTATCCTTTGAAGATACGTTAGGTTTTTTAAATTATACCATGGATTTAAACGACCCCTCTATTGGTGGCACTAATTTACCTGCGGATGGCAGTTGGCTAACCACCTCCCAATTATGTTTTACTTTAGAAGATGCTCTTTTAGATAATTCCAGTACCTGTTTGGAAGCAATTTGGGCTAGAGATACCTTAACGGCTAAATATGCGACTTCCTTCGTAGAAGTATCAGAATGGATTGAACCCAATAGTACCCAAATGGCGAATGGCGTTTATTATGATGACTTAGAGGCATCCGATGGAAATGATGCCTGTTTTGTAAATAGTTGTTTGTATGACTATGGAGACTTGCAAGATAATAGTAATATGACAAGTGCCAACGACTATCAAACTCAACAAGTAAATAATGGCCCAGCCCATTTGATTATTGCTGGCTTATCGTTAGGAAGTACTGTTGATGATGAACTAGATGGCCAATCATCTATTGATGCATTAGAAGATGGGATGGATGAAGACGGATTAATTATATTTTCAACTTTAAATGTAAGCCCAGGAGCTACGATTAAATTACCCTTCTCTTACACAAATCTAACTGGTCATACTGCACATTTAGAAGCTTGGTTAGATTGGAATGGGGATGGAGACTTTGACCCAATCAACGAACTGATAGGCGATTGGGATGATGCGATTACTGCATTTCCTACTATTATGCCCATTTATATTCCAACAGCCGCACAAACTAATACCCAATTAGGACTAAGAATAAGACTTAGTTTACAAGATGATATGACACCTTATGGCATTATAGGATCTGGCGAAATAGAAGATTATCTAATTGGTATATCGTGTAAGCAAGTATGTCTACCCTTTACTACCGAAATAAAAAAATAAGAAATAAAAAAAATTCTTTGACAATTTTTAGGAAGATAGCTACCTTTTGAGGTAGCTTCTTCTTTTGTCAAAATAAAGAGGTAATATTCTAACTTTGAAATGACGAGTAATTCTTTTTTGTAAAAAGACACTTGGAGGTCTTGACCAACGAACCCGCCATTTCTTACTTGACACAACACTAGGTGAATTTATGATTTAAGATTTTTCGGAGCGCCTACCCTTCTAGCCATTTGGCTACTATTTGACGAATAAACTTAAACGATATACTGTTTTTTTAAATTGTATTAAGGACTTTTGTGCAATAGTGTTTATTCTAAAATAAATCGTGTGGAAAATGCTTCCAGAACTTGTCCCGATAGCTATCGGGATGGAAGCACTAAACCTTTTGGAATAAAGTCTAAAAAAAAGGGAACTTCTAGAATGTCCCAAATTTTTTCAACAACTATTCCTATTAATGCACCTATTATCAACCCGATTAACTGTTTTATGCCTGCTTCTTTTTATTAATTTTAATGCTACAACTATCCTCTCCGCCCAAGACAGGGTTAAAGGAGAGCTTGAAATGGAGGAGCGTACTCGGAAATACAGATTGTATATTCCAAGTTCCTATACTGCTGACCAAACCATGCCTTTAGTGTTTAACCTACACGGTCTTACTTCGGATGCTGGACAACAAGAACTATATACCCAAATGAATGAAGTGGCAGAAGAAAATGGATTTATTGTTTGTTACCCTAAAGGGCATAATAGAGCATGGAATGTAGGGTTTAACTTTCCGAATAGCAAAGCAGCTGATGTGCAATTCATTTCGGAATTAATTGACCATTTAGACTTGACTTACGCTATTGATTTAAATCGAGTGTATGCTTGTGGATTCTCGAATGGTGGATATATGAGTCATAAATTAGCTTGTGAATTATCGGATAAAATTGTGGCGATTGCCTCGGTAGCAGGCACTTTTGTACCGGGAGAAGAAGCATATTGCGAACCCAGTCGAGCGGTTCCAGTCATGCAAATTCATGGTACCGCCGATCCGATTGTTCGATATAATGGCTTTTTTGAAGGTATTTCTGCAACGGAGACGATTGATTTTTGGCGAGCAAAGAATAATTGTTTAGCAGGTTATCAAAAAACTAAAGTGAGCAATACGGCTAAATTAGATTTTAGTAAAGCTACTCGATATGATTTTGGAGATTGTACGGATAATACAGCGGTGGTTTTATACAAAGTTAAAAATGGTGGACATACTTGGCCTGGTGCCCGTCTTATTTTGGGTGTAACCAATAGAGATTTTAGTGCCAGTGAAGAAATTTGGAATTTTTTCAAACAGTATTCTCTGGAAATTCCGAGTCGTAGCAGAAACAGTCTACCTGTTTCAACGAGCTTTCAATTAATGCCCAATCCTACTTTTGGGCATTTAAAGATTGCCCTAAATCTTTCAAAACCCACTACCCTATCCAGAGGTTTGTATAACTTACAAGGGCAAACCGTTTTAGGCACAGAAACCGCTCATTTTCCAGCAGGAAAGGCAGAATGGAGTTATGATTTACAAAATGTGCCAGCGGGTATCTATTTCTTGAGATTGTATTTTGACGGGAAAATAATTACTCGAAAAGTGATTGTTAAGCAATAGTTTAACCTTTAATATTCCATAAAAGCTTAAAATTAATCAACGTATTATCCTCGTTTCTATCAGAATTCGTTAATTCTGGATGGATTTTTTATGCAAAAAAACCTTCAAGTTAGCTTGTAATTGGTCTTTTTAAGAAAAAAACAATGTTCATATTAATAAATAGTTTAATTTAGCAAAGTCAAATTATTGTATTAATAAATTAATTATTGGACAAAAGAATTTACCCGCTACTTATAACCGCCTTAGCATTTTGGAGTTGCCTCTCTTATGCCCAACCCACACTTTTTGATATTCAACATATTAGTACAACCGATGGATTAGATAATTTAATTTGTACGCACATACAGAAAGACCAACAAGGTCATTTGTGGATTTACACCCCTTATGGGTTCAGTAAATATGACGGGTATACTTTTAACCATATAAGAAAGGAGGCATTTGGGTTAATAAAGAACCAAAAGCCTGATAGAATTAATGAAGATGACAACGGTAATTTTTGGATATTTAGAGAAGAAGTTGACATCAAAAATGCTACCACAACGACTATTGTAACTATTTTTGACCCAAAGCATCAAAAAAACATTCCGATAGAAGACTACTTCCAAACGCCTATACCTTTTGATTTCTCGGACATAGATTTAGATTCTCTTACGATTACTGATGCTAAAAATCGGTTATGGATTGTAACCAAAAATGGGCAACTTTATCTTTATGAACAGGGAAAATTTAAAAAAATATTTGAATGGAAAAATAAAGATAAAACCTACCGTATTACCATTGATAATAATGACAATATATGGATTATTTCGCGATTTAAGCTCCTTCAAATCAATAGGAAGGGGAAGATTTTGGCGGAGTTTGATAACGCAAATCCTATTTATCGGCTTTGGACAGATAAAAATAACACGATCTGGAAAGCAAACTATCAAGAACAATCAAAGAATAAAGGAATCCTATCTATATGGTCGAAGACTCAAGACAGTAAAATATTCACCCCTTTTGTGTTTTTTAATGAAGATAATTCCGTTTATGGAGAATTAAGAAATGACCCTGCGAAATTAGGTAAATTATTTATTCATCGAGATTCGAAAGGATATTGGTATTTGAAAGATGATAATCAATTTCATATATTCGATAATCAAGGAATAAAGGTCTTAACTTTAAAAGCAAACCTAGGACAAAGACCTGCTGCTATTGACTATATCGATTATTATTACGAAGAAGAGAATCAAATATGGTTTAGTACCAATTCAGGTTTAATTAAAATTAATAGCGCAAAAAACCTCTTTCGGCTGCTTCAAAAAAAGGAAGGTCTATCAGATGCTAGAGGAATTACGGAAGATGCTAAAGGAAACATTTATTTTATAGATAAAAGTCTTTTTAAATGGCATCCGAAAAAAAAGGGAGTACAACAAATCAGCAGTAAAAAAGCTTTTACCCACAATTTATCATTTATTAATGACTTATTACGCTAGGTTCGCCCAAAATTAGTTAATAAAATAAAATATTATCAAAATAATATTTTGATTTATGTTTAAAATGCAGAATTTTATTTATTTTAAATAAACTCTTTTCAGGTTATTATTTTAGGGTTAAAAATAATATTTTAATTATATTTATTTAATAAAAATAAATACGAACAAAATACTGTTTTAAAGATAAAAATACTTTTAATACAGAATATTATTTCGTGTAATTTATGTATTAATCAAAAATTTGAGCGAACCTAGCGTTATTAGTTGCAGGTAAATATAAAAACAGGCAAAGTGACCCCTTTTAAGGCATCTTTGTCAGCACCTAAACAAGATTCAATTCTTAGTAAAAGAATAGTTTATCATTTACACCGAAATCAAAAAGGGATTTGGGCGGCTACTGATAAGGGGCTATTTTTAATTAATAAAAAAGAAGGGATTTTACATCATTTTGAGGAAGCAAGTGGTGATTTACCTTTTAATCATATTCGGCATATACATGAAGACCAGGAAGGGGTATTTTGGATGGCTACTAAGGGAGGAGGAGTGATTCGCTGGCCTCCTGCTGCCCCATCAAAAGCTAAGCAATTTACCACTAGAGATGGTTTAGCTAATAACTATACTTATGCTGTTTATGAAGATGATTATGGTAAACTCTGGATACCAAGTGATAATGGTTTAATGTGTCTGAATAAAAGTACGAATCAAATAATTCGAACCTTTACGACCGAAGATGGATTACCTCATAATGAATTTAACTTATCTGCTCATTATCAAGCTAAAGATGGCACGCTTTATTTTGGTGGCCTTGGTGGCATCATCGCTTTTCACCCAAAGATATTCGAAGATGAATTGGATAATGAAACGCCCCTTGTCTTTACCGCTATTGCTTTATTAGAGGAAGATGCGGAAGAAATGACCGATAAAACTGCCTTATTAGCGCAATCAAAAGAAATCTCCATTCAGCCCTCTGATAAATTATTTGAAGTTCATTTTGCACTTTTAGATTTTGATGCACCTGAAAGACATCAATATGCCTATAAAATTGAGGGGTTCAATAATAATTGGGTGTATATCCAAGAAAATTACTTAAGGATTACAAGTTTACCTTGCGGAGAGTATACTCTAAAAATTAAAGGGAGAAATACGAATAAAGGACTATCTAACCAAGAATTATCTTTGGACATTCATGTTTTAAAACCATTCTATTTACAATGGTGGTTTATTACGCTTGTACTGCTTAGCCTAGTAGTCGGAATAATTTCGGTGTTCAATTATCGGGTCAAGGCATTTAAAAGAAATCAACAACGATTGGAAGCCGAAGTCAATAGAAGAACAAGGACTATCCAACAACAAGCAGAAGCATTGAAAGAATTAGACAAAATAAAAACTCGATTTTTTTCTAATATAACCCACGAATTTCGTACGCCGCTAACCCTAATTATTGGTCCTTTACAACAATTTATTGCCCAAAGACCTTCGCCAACAAATTTCTATAATCGACTTCCAAGTATTTTAAAAAATGCTGACCAGCTGCTAAATTTGGTCAATCAATTATTAGATTTGTCCAAAATAGAAGGAAAACAAATGAGCGTAGAGGCCGCTTATGGAGACATTATTGACTACACGAAAAAACTGATTACTCCTTTTCAATCTTTGGTCGATAAGAAAAAACAATCCTTGATTTTTGAAACCAATCAAGATAAATGGGAAACCAATTTTGATAAAGATAAATGGAATAAAATTATTAATAATCTACTGTCAAATGCCATTAAATTCACTCCTGAAGCTGGAAGTATTCAGCTAAGGTTAATAAAAAATCAACAAACATCTCAAGATTTCATTCAATTAGAAGTAAAAGATTCAGGGGTTGGTATTAATAAAAATCAACGCTCCAAAATTTTTAACCGTTTTTATCAAGCGGACAGTTCTTCTACCCGATTACAAGAAGGAACAGGTATTGGTTTAGCTTTAGTAAAAGAGTTAATTGAATTACAAGGAGGAAGTATTTCCGTAGTCAGCGAAGTGAATAAGGGAACTACTTTTCAGATTCAACTACCTGTTTTACATAAGGAAGTAACTGGATTATTGTCTGCTGATTCTTTGGTTGAAGCAACCATTCCAATCTTTACAGGAACATCCTCCAATCAACTTCCTATACCAACGAATGTTTCAACGGATAATGAAAAACTAGTCCTATTGATTGTGGAAGATAATGAAGAAATGAGGGCGTATATTCGTCATTGTATAGATGCTTCGACCTACAATATTATCGAGGCGGTAGACGGCGAAGATGGTATTCAAAAGGCTGCTCATCAAATTCCTGATTTGATTATTTCAGATATTATGATGCCTAAAAAAGATGGATTTGCATTAACGCAAGCTATTCGAGCGAATGTTAAAACTTCTCATATCCCATTAATTTTATTAACGGCGAAGGCCTCTTTGGATAGCCGTTTAGAAGGCATACAAAGAGGTGCAGATGTTTACCTAACGAAGCCCTTTAGCCCGCAAGAATTAACCCTTCGAATAAAAAAACTGATTGATTTAAGGCAATTATTACAAAAACGCTATCAAAATGGCTTGCCTACTTCAACGGATAAGGCTTATCCCGAAGAAGATATTTTTGTTACCAATCTGAGGGAATTCATCCTAGAAAATATTAATAATGTTAGTTTAAATGGGGATGTCATTGGCAAACATTTTGGCATGAGTCGAGTTCATGTATATCGAAAGCTCAAGGCTTTGACGAATCAATCTATTAGTGAATTAGTTAAAGCGATTCGGTTAGAAAAGGCGATGGAATTAGTTAAAGCAGGTCAATTAAACGTCTCTGAAATTTCATGGAAAACAGGATTTTCTTCCATCAGCCATTTCTCTCGAAGTTTTAAAACAGCTTATGGAAGGTCGCCTTCTGAATTTCTATCTAAGGATTTATAATGAGTCTGGCTCATAAGATCGTTTTTAAAATATTAAAAATATTAACTTGTTAACAATCATTCAAATTGTAGCCATATTACAGGGTCTATTTCTTGGAGTTACGCTGTTTCAGAGGCGGCGGGAATATAAAAAGCTGATTTTTTGGCTTTTCATGGGCTGCATCATTTCAGTAATGCTATTTGCTATAGGCGATGATGATTATAATTTAATGGTATCTGATGCCAATTGGTTTCTATTTCATGAAACATTAATCGCTACTTTTTTCTTTTTATTCATTAGATTTAGCAACTCAGACGGCAAGGGATTTGCTCCAATAGATGTGATATTTTTACTACCTTATCTTTTTCATGTTATTTTCCAAAGCTTATTAACGCTAGGTTCGCCCAAAATTAGTTAATAAAATAAAATATTATCAAAATAATATTTTGATTTATGTTTAAAATGCAGAATTTTATTTATTTTAAATAAACTCTTTTCAGGTTATTATTTTAGGGTTAAAAATAATATTTTAATTATATTAGACTTTGGACAATAAAACTTTAGGTAACCAAAGGTTACAAAGCAAAACAT
>JAFMDF010000297.1 GCA_017857395.1 Bacteroidota bacterium
CTAGCTTTACAACGTTGCCCCGATGCTATTGTGTTAAAAGGTGACTATGATAGCTATGCTAGTCATTCTAAAATTGTCACAGAAATTATTAAAGCCGAAGCACCTTTATTTGAAAAAGCGAGTATTGATGAATTTTATGTCGACGCTTCGGGAATGGACAAATATGTAGGTTGTTGGAAATGGTCTAAGGAATTGCGGACAAAGATTATCAAAGAATCTGGTTTGCCCATTTCTATAGGTTTGGCAGTTAATAAAACCGTTAGTAAAATGGCAACCAATGAAGCCAAACCGAATGGAGAACAATTGGTCGCTGCCACTTTAGAAAAAGCCTTTATTGCCCCCATGTCTACTCGGAAAATTCCTGGGGTAGGGCTGAAAACCTTTAGAAAGCTAGCTTTTATGGGCGTACAAAAAATCTGCACCCTTAGCGAAATTCCACCTAGGTTATTACAAAGAGAATTTGGTAAATATGGCACAACGCTTTGGAAACGAGCAAACGCCATTGATGATACCCCTATCATTCCTTATTCCGAACAAAAATCTATTGCTGCCGAACGTACTTTTCAAGTGGATACAATAGACGTTATTTTCTTAAAAGGTCAATTGACCAAATTGGTGATGCAATTGACTTTTGAGTTACGCCAACAACAAAAATTAACCGCTTGTATAACTATTAAAATTCGATACACGGATTTTAATACCTACACTTTACAAAAGCGAATTCCTCACTCCGCAAACGACCAAACCTTATTACAACTAGCCAATCAGCTTTTTGATAAATTATACCATCGACGGCAATTATTACGCCTAATTGGTGTGAAATTTTCCAAGCTTGTTTCAGGAAATCACCAAACTAATTTGTTTGAAGATACTTCAGTAGATATGCACTTGTTACAAACTATGGATGGCATCCGAAAACGATTTGGGAAGCAAGCTATAATTAGGGCTTCTGTCCTGAAAAAATAGGGTAGTATGCTTGATTTGCTAAACCTAGCAGACCTGCCCGCATGCAGTCAGGCGGGTTTAGTATATCTCATCTGGTCTAAAAATTAATCATTTAAAGATTTACTATCCCGATAAAATTCTATCGTGGATGAAAATTTAACAAATCGAGCGTTTGTGGTCAGCTTGAATTGCTACTACCAATTGCTCAACTGCTAACGGATGTACTTGAATTGTAGAAGCTACTTTTCCTTAAAATATGGGACTTTATCCCCTGCTCAATTAGTTGCTGCTGCGGCTAAACGACAGCTTAAGGTATTGGCTTTAACCGATATTAATAATACAAGTGCGACTTTAGAATTTGTACAATTATGTCAAAAAACGGGGATTAAACCTATTGTAGGGATTGAATTTAGACAAGATGGTGAGTGGTTGTACACAGGCATTGCTCGCAATCAAGAAGGTTTTCGACAACTCAATCAGCTATTAACCGATTGTTCTTTAGACGGAAAACGGATACCGTCTGTTCCTCCGTCAATGCCAGATACGTTTATTATTTACCCTAAACGACCTAAACCCATTGAAGATTTTAGAGCTAATGAATTTTTGGGAATTCGCCCAGAATTTGTTAGCAAACTGCCTTTTTCTAACGTGAAAAATTATGTACATAAATTAGTGGCTTTACAACCGATTACTTTTTTAAATAAGGAAGGTTATCAATTGCATCAATTATTGCGAGCAATTGACTTAAATACAATCTTGACTAAGTTGACACCTACGGATATTGCTAGTAAAAGAGAATATTTTATGCCTGAAAATATTTTTCGGCAATTTTATTCGATTTTTCCAAAAATACTTTGGAACACACAGCGTATGATGGAGGTTTGTTCTATTGAATTTGAAACAGGAAATCGGCATAATCGACAAACTTTTACGGGAGATAAAAAAGGAGATTTTCAATTGCTCAAAAAGTTAGCTATTAATGGTTGTGAAAAACGCTATGGCGTAGATAATATCAAGGCATTAGAACGAACAGAAAAAGAACTAAAAACGATTCAACAGCTAGATTTTTGCTCTTATTTTCTGATTACTTGGGATATTATTCGCTATGCGAGTAGCATGGGACATCACCACGTAGGGCGGGGGAGTGGCGCTAACTCCATAGTGGCTTATTGTTTGGAAATTACCAATGTAGACCCCTTGACCTTGGATTTATATTTTGAACGATTTATGAATCTATTTCGGAAATCACCACCTGATTTTGACATTGATTTTAGTTGGGATGTTCGAGATGATGTGACGGATTATATTTTTAAGCGCTATGGTAAGGAATATACTGCATTATTAGCGACTTATAACACGTTCAAAGGTCGTTCCACAATTCGAGAATTGGGTAAAGTATTTGGTTTACCCAAATTTGAAATTGACAAAATAATCAACTATCCCAATGATGCTGAAAATCATCATGAATTGGCTAGCAAGCTTTCTAAATATGGGAAATTACTAGAAGGTTTTCCAAATTATTTGAGTATTCATGCTGGGGGCATTATTATTTCAGACCGTCCGATTAATTATTTTACGGCACTCCAATTGATGCCGAAAGGTTTTCCTATCACGCATTTTGACATGCACCACGCCGAAGATTGGGGATTTGAAAAGTTTGACGTCTTATCGCAAAGAGGATTGGGACATATTAAAGATGCGGTTACCTTAGTAAAGCGCAACCAAGGTCGGGCAGTTGATGTACAGGATATTGATATGATTTTAGCCGATGAACAAGTGAAACTACAATTGAGGTCAGGCAATTGCATGGGCTGTTTTTATATAGAATCTCCCGCCATGAGAGGCTTACTTAAAAAATTGCGCTGTGATAATTATAAACATTTGGTTGCGGCAAGTTCCATTATTCGCCCTGGTGTCGCACAGTCGGGCATGATGCGGGAATATATTAAACGTTTTCACCGCCCCTATTCTTTTGAGTATCTACACCCTGTTTTTAGAGAACATTTAGCGGAAACTTTTGGCGTGATGGTATATCAAGAAGATACGATGAAAATAGTCCATCATTTTGCTGGTTTGGCTTTAGATGAAAGTGATGTACTGCGGAGAATTATGTCAGGCAAAAAATATAAAGGCGATACTCTTGAAAAATTGAAAACCAAATATTTTAAAAACTGTAAGGAGCGAGGTTACGCTGATAAATTGGCGCAAGAAGTATGGCGACAAATAGAAAGTTTTAGTGGCTACTCTTTTTGTAAAGCGCATTCTGCTAGTTATGCAGTAGAAAGTTTCCAGAGTTTATATTTAAAAACCTATTTCCCTATTGAATTTATGGTAGCGGTTATCAATAATTTTGGTGGGTTTTATCATACTCAATATTATTTCCATGAAGCGAAAATGGCAGGGGCAACCATTCATGCTCCCTGTGTGAACAAAGGACAATTACTAACAAATTTGGAAGGGACAGCTATTTATGTAGGTTTTGTGCATGTTGACCGTTTAGAACGGAAAGTTGTTCGCCGAATGATTATCGAACGGCAACAAAAAGGTACATATCGCACTTTAGCAGATTTTGTGAACCGAGTGGAAATATCAGCAGACCAATTAGAAATTTTGATTAGAATTGGCGCTTTTCGCTTCACAGGCATGAATAAATACGAATTGATGTGGGAGAAAAATGCAGTATTTAACTCTAAACAGAAATTTGAAAGTAGCCATCTATTATTCGATGATTTAGCAGAAAACTTTCAGTTACCTAAATTAGAAGAAGGTCGTTATGACCAAGCTTTTGATGAATTAGAATTATTAGGTTTTTCGCTGTGTTCGCCCTTTGATTTATTACAATCAAAAGTGTTAAATTATACCACTTTATTGGCTAAAGACTTAGCCCAATATTTAGGAAAGATAGTCTGGATGAAAGGCTATTTTGTCTGCCGTAAAAAAGTCCGAACGGCCAAGAATACGCTAATGAGTTTTGGTACTTGGTTAGATGAAAAAGGTCATTTTTTTGATACGGTTCATTTTCCAGTTGCTTTACAGCAATATCCTTTTCGAGGTGTTGGTGTTTATGTTATTCGGGGAAAAGTTGTAGAGGAATTTGGGTTTGTTAGTTTGGAAGTGATGGAAATGACGTTTTTGCCGATGGTGGTGGATAGGCGGTATGGGGAAGAGTAATTTTTATCTTACGGATATTGGAAAATTGCATCTTCTAATTAATATCCAATAAGTTTTCAACTTGCCTTAGTTATCTAAACTATCTAAGTAATCATGTGTCCCCCATCTGCATCAAAAATTCCACCTGTACAATAACTACTAGCATCAGATGCTAGAAATAAAGCTAAACCAGCCATTTCATCAGGTTGCGCCATTCTTCGTAGAGGCAAATGATTTTCAACTGTTTTTAGCACTTTTTCATTTTGCCAGAGGGCTGCACTAAATTTAGTTTGAATCAACCCAGGACAAATAGCATTAACTCGAATGCCATCTTGTCCCCATTCTTTTGCTTGACTTTGCGTTAGCATAATCAAAGCAGCTTTGCTCACACTGTATAAACCTAAGCCAGCACTTGGTCGCTGACCTTCTACAGAACTAATATGGATAATTGCGCCTCCGCCTTGCTTTTTCATAATTGGGTAAACCATATTGGAAAAGGTAAAAGGAGATTTGACATTAACGCCCATAATTTTATCAAAGATATTTCCTTCGACTTGTGCTATAGGAGCAAATACTGGATTCGTGGCAGCATTATTCACTATAATATCAATGCGCCCATACGTTTCCATCGTTTTGTCCACCAAATTTTGTAATTGCACTTCATTTCCTACATGACAGGCGATGCCCGTTGCTTCCAATCCATCCGCTTTAAAACGCTCCGCTACAGCATCAACGGCTACTTGTTTTCTGCTACTAATGACTACTTTTGCGCCTGCTTCTGCCATGCCTCTGGCGATAGATTCTCCAATGCCTTTACTAGCACCTGTAATAATTGCTACTTTACCTTCAAGACTAAAGCGTTTGATGATTCGTGTATTTTGTGTCTTAGTATTCATAAAAAATTATGTAGAACGATTTGCTAAATCTCCATCCATGATAACGCTTTACACTACTATACAATTTTTAGGACACAGAAATCACAGAGTCTTGACTTTCCGAACTTGGTTACTTTGTGTTCTCTGTGTCTTCTCCGTGTTCTCTGTGTCCAAATCTTCTTTGTATAGTAGTCTAATAACGCTTAGGATAGTAAATCTAAACCCTTGATTTTTAGTTTGAAAGAGATTTACTAAATTCTGAAAACGAGCCCGCATACAGTCTGGAGGGTTTAGTAAATCAGGAGTTCTTGGTCAGCTTGCCAAGCTACAGTTTAGCTTGCTCCTTAAATTTTACTCGATTGAAGGACATTGCTTTAATCAACCATTTAGACAAAGGTTTGCGAGGATCTCGACCTTTCATATTAATCGACCACCCAATTTTTTTGACCAAAGGAATTTTAAGAGCTTCTACAAATTCGATTAAAGTGCCATCTGGATCTTCTAAATAACCCCATTTACCATTGGCATCGCCCATGTCAAATTCTTCAGCAACCAATACAGAAAATGGGAAACCAGCATCGGTACAATCTCTAACTACTGCATCCATATTTCGTACATCAAAACATAAATGAATGAAACCAATATCCCCCCAGAATCTATCTGCAAAAATTTTCTTAGGTTTTCGAGACTTTACTTCAACTAATTCCAATTGGCTAGAACCAAATAATTTAGAAAAACCACCTACTTTTTCTTGTTTTTGTAAGACGATTCTTCGGAAAGTTTCGTCGCCACCAGGTAATGGACGATAATCTTCGAAAGGACCACTTTTATCATATACAATCGCATTATAGCCTAGTACCCCGATATATAATTTTTTCGCAGCTTCTATATCTGTTACACCAATGGTACAACCGCATATACCGCCTATGTTTTTTCCTGTGCCGTACCAGTTATTATATTCTTGAACTTGCACAATATTTCCACAAGGGTCTTTGACATAAAAAGATTTCGTGCCATTAGGAGAAACGACCATATCAGACATTGGCGTAACCCCTTTTGCTTTAATATCGGCTAATGCTTTATAAGCGTTTCGAGTTTTTACCTTAATCGAAAAAATGCCTGTATCTCCTAATTGGATTGGATTTTTAGGCGCTTGTGGTACTCTATCTTCGAATTGCCAAATTTCATAACCACTTCCCCCTTGCATATTCATGGCTAATATTGCTCTTTTATCATGTGCTTTTCCACCCATATAAGGGGCCATGTGCGTGGCAGTGTTATTATCATCAAAAACTTTGACATCTGCGCCCAACTTGGTCGCATACCATTCAAATAATTTGGATGCATCATCAACACCAACACCTATTTGTTGGATGCCATAAATAAATTTCTCAGTCATGCTTTATTGCTTATTTCAGTACATAAATTTTAAGATGGCAAGATACAAGGTATTTTAGGCTTTCTTTATCAAAATTGCTTTTTATTATTTTGTTTTTTGGGATTATCAATTATTCTTAGTTGGGAAGCGGTATTTTTGTAGGTGGTGGGTAGCGATTCAATGCTATATTTACCTTTTAGGAGAGATAACCTTTATTTTTATTTTTACGTTGAATGTAGAAATATTTTATCAAAAAATTACAAGATGGCTAAAATAACTCAACTGCTTTGTTTTTGCTTTATCTGGGCAATTTCCTTAAATGCTCAAAACGCAACTGATTTTCAACTAACTGCACCAAATGACCCCGTCCCGTTTGCAGAAACCATTACTCAAGAAGATATGCGAACCATCTTGACGGTTTTATCTGCGGATGATATGGAAGGTCGGGAAACAGGCACACCGGGCAATGCCAAGGCTGCGGAATATATCGCTAGTCAATTAGCCAATAAAGGGATTCCTAAAGTAGAAAAGCTAGACGGATATTTTCAAAACATTGCGTTTACGGCAGAGTTGTGGGAAGATATTGATTTAAAAATAAGCGGTAAACCCTTTCGACATTTATGGGATTTTTATGCTTTTGCTAATTTGAATACGAATCGATCTGCTCAAAATATTAACGAGGTTGTATTCCTAGGATATGGTATTGACAACGCGAATTATAGCGACTATAAAGGCAAAAATGTCAAAGGAAAAACCATTCTAATTTATGATGGGGAACCGAAAAAAAATGGTGTTTCTTATATCACTAAATCCAAAACCGTATCTGATTGGACGACTGACCGCAAAAAGAAATTAGCCACTGCTTATAAAAATGGCGTTGCTACGGTCTTAATCGTAGATGGTAATTTAAAACAAAATTTAGGGGATTTAAGAGGGCAATTATTAGATGGTCGTATGAAAATGGGCGCAGGAGAAAAGACGAATGAATTATACGCCAATAGCATCTATATTTCTTCTGAAGTTGCGAAAGAAATTATCGGTAATAAGTCTAAGAAATTTATTAAAGCTAGAAAGAAAATTGAGAAAAAAGGAAAGGCTCGTTCCTTGACTTTACCAACTTCTATCGCTTTGACCCAAGCAAAAAAGGTGAATCAATTATTAGGGAATAATGTCATTGGATTCATAGAAGGAACCGACCCTGAATTAAAAAAAGAAATTGTGGTTGTATCGGCACATTATGATCATATTGGTAAAAGAGGCAATGCGATTTATAATGGAGCAGATGATAATGGGTCTGGTTCGACGACTGTTTTAGAAATTGCAGAGGCATTTGCTAAAGCAAAAGCCGCAGGTGTTGGACCACGTAGAAGTGTGATGACTATTTGGGTAACGGGGGAAGAAAAGGGATTATTAGGTTCTGAATATTATTCAGAGTTTCCAGTTTTCCCCTTAGAAAATACGGTAGTGGATGTAAATGTGGATATGATTGGTCGAGTACATAAAAAATATGCCGATAATCCAAATTATATTTATGTGATTGGAGCAGACCGTTTGAGTACAGAATTACACCAAATCAACGAAGCTACTAATAAAAAATACAGCGATTTAATTTTGGATTATACCTATAATGAAGAGAGTGATCCTAATCGTTTTTACTATCGGTCTGATCATTATAATTTTGCTAAAAAAGGGATTCCTGCTATTTTCTATTTTAATGGCACACATGCGGATTATCACCGAACTTCGGATACCATAGAAAAAATCAACTTTGAGAAGATGGAAAAAATTGGTCGCTTAATTTTCCATACGGCTTGGGAGTTGGCGAATCGAGATAAGCGGATTGAAGTAGATGTTGTGTCTGGAGAGAGTGGTCGATAAAATATAAGTTGTACTCAAGCAAGAAAAAATGAAAAACATCATTCAAATACTAAGCTTGATTTTGATTTTTAGTTGTAACAACAATAAATCATCAGAATCCAATATTGAAAGTACAAGGAATTCTGAAGAAATAGAGGAAAAGAAACTAATTGAAATAAAATTCACACCAGATTCATCTTATGTTCAATATTGGTGCTCAACAGAAATCTTAAAAAAGACCGCTGAATCTCTCGACAAATTAAACTTAACAGATGTAGCTGACTTCCTTGCAACTTTTCATGGAGATTGTAAGAAGAATACAATGTATGCAGAGTGGTCAAATGAATTGTTGTTTGAAGTTGCTAATAAAAAACCAGATTTCATACTGCAATTGCTTTTAAAAAATAGTTCTTTGGATAAGGAATTGATAAAAAGTGAATTTGAATCTCCTATTCATGATGGGATTGATTTAGATAAAATTATAATCGAAATTGAAAAAGCAAATTCGCCAATTAAGATTAAAAAAGAAATAGTTGAATCATTGAAGAAGGGAAAATCAAAATATTAAAAAAGAACTTTGAGCATAAAGTCGATGATTATTTTTAGGTTATCACTTTACACAAAAAAAGGTTCTTTGGAAAAATTCCAAGAACCTTTTTTTTATTTTGAGACCTTTTTATAGCAATAAAAAATATAAGTTTATACCGTATTATTTATAATGCCGCTGCATGTCGATAATTTTTCATTTCACTCAACAAAGCAGTATTGACACTAGAAGCGAATAAATTACCACTGTCTTTATCATCATAGACATCTAACTGTAATTCTAAAGCAAATAACTTCGCCATATCACCTAATTTCTTAGCGTGATGCTCGCTTTTCCCACTTGCTATAAATAAATCAATAACCGCAGTTCGAATCATTTCTGGTTTATTATTCAAATGCAATAACATTTGTCGTTGGGTTTTACCTTTGTATTTTTTGCCCTGTGCTTCCATTTGCTTGCGCAGGTAATCAGCAGAGTAACCGAGGAGATGAGCGCGATATTTCCACCAATTAGCACCGCTACCTCCGTTTCGAGATGTGTAGATTTCTTGATGTTTGCGCTCTGCCGATTCCTGACAAGAGATTCTGGTCATCGTCTTAGCGACTTCCAGCACCGTTTCAATTTGTTCCTGCGTCAATACTTCTACTACTTCCTCCCTATTTTGTAAAACATGTAATTGCTTGGCAAATTTTCTTTTGAATTTACTCTTAGACCGTAACACAATCTTTTTAGCCATTTCGATAGATAAGTAATAATCCTTTAATATAGGGTTATTAGAAATTTTTCGCTTGGCATAATCTTGCAATCGAACAGGTTTGCGAATGGTATCTGTGAACTCATAAAAGTCATCAATCCATTTTAATAGAACTGTGCTATAATGTTGTTCTGGCAGTTCTAGCGCACCATATAGGTTGCTTGCCGTAACTACTTTTGTTCCTTTTTTGCTAATTAAAATTTGTAAATCCATTGTGTTGTGTTTTAATTACAAGACAAATATAAACAAATATTTTTATTAAAACAAATATTTTAAATAAATTTTAATTTTAAAACAAAAAATAGATTTAACAAAAAGACCTAATGTTTATTAGGGGAGTAGACTATGTACTTTCTTGTACAGTCGAATTTTTGTTTTAATTTGTTCATTAACCTTCTTTAAGTTAAGGCTGAAATAGAGGTTGAAGCTTTAAAATAAAAGAGGGCAGTAGTATCGAAATACTACATGCCCTCTACACACTATGAAACACTATATCATCAAGAGATTAAAAAAATCTCATTTTTTTTTGGTAATCAGTAATTGGAAACAAAATAATTAGTATAATCCTACTAATTGTAGAATCACATGAGATTTGCACTAGGTTGGTAATAGAAGATAAGAAACGGCACATTTTTATAAATATTTGCCGTAAAGTATTGATTTAGTGGATTTTTTATCTTTTAAATCAGTACTATTTGTTTGCAATATACACTATTTTAACGATATATTCTAAAGTTTAGTTCGTTTCGTAGAAAATTTTACAATAACTTAACAAAGTTCATGCAAGGCTATAATTAAGTATCGTCTATTGCTGAGCGCATATATGAGAGAGAAGCAGGGAATGCAACTAGGGGAGCTATAACTAATGAAATGGTTCGAGTTATAAGATGTGAGTAGTATGAAAGTGGTGAGTTGCCAGTTTTACCTCCTAACTGAGAACTCACCATTTTTTGTTTATTGATCACTTTCAACCGCTTTAATTACATTGCTCAAAAAGCCATTAGCGTCATATTCTTTGCCTTGATTTAAGCCCATTCGTACAATCACTAAATCCTTAGAAGGAATAATATAAACATATTGCCCTTCAAAACCATTACAAGAATAAATATCTGTTGGGACATCTTTATAAGCAGCATGGTTGTGGTTGTGCCAAAAATGACCACCATAAATACCACCACTATGTTCAGCAGGTTGGCGAGTAAAATTAACCCAAGATGTATCGACTATTTGTTCGCCATACCAATTTCCTTCATTTAAATACAATAAGCCAAATTTAGCCCAATCTCTAGGTGTCGCATAACCATAAGAAGAACCAATATAATTCCCAGATTCATCGGTTTCCAAAACCATTGAATGCATCCCAATTTTTCTAAATAATTGTTCGTGTGGAAATTTTAGATAATCTTGCGAATTGTCAAATTGCTTTCTGATAAGCCCTGCTACTAGATTAGTCGTGCCACTAGAATAATACCATTTTGTGCCAATAGGGTCGCTTAATGGGTTAGCAGCGACTTCTTTGACAATATCTTCATTCATAAATAACATCTTTGTGACATCAGACACTTCCGCATAGTTTTCCTCAAATGCTAATCCACTTTGCATTTGTAGTAAATCGTTCAAGGTAATTTTGCTGCGTTCATCCGTCCATTCTTCATAAAGATGATCATCCGTTAAACTCATTTTTCCTGCCTTTGCTAAAATACCAACTAAAGTACTCGTAATACTTTTATTCATTGACCAACCTAAAATCTCCGTATCTTTATCAAAACCAGTAGCATATTTTTCAGCAATTAAACTGTCTTTATAAACCACCACAACGGCCCTTGTCTTAATGCTATCCATATTTAAAGAAGAGTCAAAGACGCTATTGATAGCTTGGTCTAAAGCAGTATAATCAACGCCATCCATTTTTCGTTGGCTAACGACTTCCCCTCTAGTGGTTTACGCATGAAGTTCTAAATAGTATTTATTGTAACTTTGCGGTT
>JAFMDF010000046.1 GCA_017857395.1 Bacteroidota bacterium
GCAGGCTGTAGGGAATTAGATACAAAATGTCCAACTTATTTTTAATCCGTTATTACGCTAGGTTCGCTCAAATTTTTGATTAATACATGAATTACACGAAATAATATTCTGTATTAAAAGTATTTTTATCTTTAAAACAGTATTTTGTTCGTATTTATTTTTATTAAATAAATATAATTAAAATATTATTTTTAACCCTAAAATAATAACCTGAAAAGAGTTTATTTAAAATAAATAAAATTCTGCATTTTAAACATAAATCAAAATATTATTTTGATAATATTTTATTTTATTAACTAATTTTGGGCGAACCTAGCGTTATTAAAGATATAAAATGCATTTGTTAATTCAAAAAAGTAATCCATTCCCGAATGACTACCTTTTTACCAGAAACTCTAGTCTCATCATCAACAGTCCTAAAAAGTATATATTTATCACACATAGGTGGTACGGCCATTTTAATTAAATCTTGGATATTTTTATACTTATATGATTTTTTCATAATATTATGTTTTTACATCTTGACAATATTTTCCATAGAAAATTTAATTTCAAAATAAAATTACCGCATACCAATATCCTATAAAGTGATATTTCTCAATATTTTTGATGATTTTCGTCAATCATTGGATTAAGCCGTTTCAGGTTGCGCATGGTCACTTGGATACTCAATCAGCTCATCCTTAGCAATCGCTCCATCTACCAAAGTTATTACCCGATGCGCCCGTTCAATCACCCGTTGGTCATGCGTGGAAAAGATAAAAGTGATGCCTTCTTCGTGATTCAAGGCTGCCATGGTATCCAATAATTTTCCCGCCGTTTTGGAGTCCAAATTGGCAGTAGGTTCATCCGCTAAAATGAATTTTGGCTTGGATGCCAATGCTCTGGCTACGGCAACTCGCTGCTGTTGCCCACCTGATAAGGCATCAGGTCGACTGTCTTTTTTGTCCGATAAGCCTACTTCTTTTAACAATGCCAACACCCGTTGTTGCCGTTCTGCTTTTGGACGCTTTTGCAACAGCATGATAAATTCAATATTTTCCTTAGCTGTTAAAACGGGAATCAAATTATAAGCCTGAAAAACAAAGCCGATATTATGCAAGCGAAAATCTATCAACCTATTATTACTCAACGTTGAAATATCTACTTTATCAATCCAAACCTTTCCAGAAGTAGGCGCATCCAAGCCGCCAATCATATTCAACAAAGTGGTTTTGCCCGAACCAGAGGGACCGACCAAAGCCGTAAATTCACCTGCTTTGATGGTCAAATCTACATTGTTGATGGCACGAACTGCTACTTCGCCTTCGCCGTATATTTTAGTTAGATTTTCGGTTTTTATAACAATTTTTGAATTTTCCATACTATTGTTTTTATAGCTTACTCATCGCCTCCACAGGATTCAATCGAATGGCTGTCCAAGCAGGATATAGCGAAGACAGCACCGCCGTAATGACGACCATGACTATGATTTTAAAATAATAAGCGTTTTCCATCGCTGGATAAATTAGCGATTTAAAGCCCAAAGCGGCATATCCTTCATCATAAACTTCTGAAAAATCAAGTCCCACTTCACCAAAATAACTTACGGTAAAATAGGCGAAGGCTAAACCAAAAGGGGCCGCAATTAAGACCAACATCAGCGTTTCTATAAATATCATTCCAAACAAACGTCCTTTATTCATACCAATAGCCATCAGCATCCCAATTTCTCGACCTCTTTCTAAGACCGCCATGAGCATGGTATTGATAATCCCAAAAGATAAAGCCAACAAAATGATGATTAAAAAAATGTATAAATATTGGTCAAAAGAATCTATCATCAAACCTAGTTCGGGAGAGAGTTCTTTCCATGTTTCCAAAAATACTTCGGGGTGTTTTGCTTGTAAAGTGGCCGTATAAGCCTCTAGCGAATCAGGTTGATGTAACAAGGCGGCAATTTCATGAAATTGGTTGGGTGTTTCGGTCAATTTGGCTAAATCTGGTGCATTTACATAAATATTGCTTTCTTCAAATCCCTTATTATAGGTTTTGTAAATCCCAATAATCCGAAAGGCACCCGCAGCAATACTTCCGTCGGCCGCAGGAAAAGTTAAGACTACTTTTGAGCGTACTTTTACCTTTAATTTATCGGCTAATTTTTCACCAATAATAGCTTTATTTTTAGCATTACTTTTTAAATAATTGCCTTCAATCACAAAATCACCAATGCCCGTCACCGCATTTTCCGATTCTGGCAAGACGCCGATAAATTTTCCACCCGTGCTGGATTTTGCAGAGGCGACCACTCCATAAGCAATCACTCTAGCAGTAGCCGCTCGGATGGCTTTATCCTTTTGAATTTCTCCCAATAAATCCGTGCTATTATCCAAAAAATATTTGGCTTCTTTATCTCTGTCAAAATTAGGATGATGCAATTGAAAATGAGACACTTCATATTCGGTCGCATCCTTCAACCGTTGATTCATCAAGCCATAAATATAAGCCACCATAAAAGCACCTACCCATACCCCCAAGACTACGGAGCCTAGCACCACTAGACTACGAACTTTATTCCGCCAGATATTTTTCCATGCAATTTGTAGTAACATACTTTTCTTTTAGAAGAGAGAAGTCAGACCATTTCATTGTCAGACCGTAAATTAAAATTTACTGTCAGATGTCAGACTTATGACATTGATACCGAGGTATATCTGGCAGCGTAGCGGTCTGACAATGAAATGGTCTTGCTTCTCAACTCCGCATCGCAGCCACAGGCTGTAAGCGAGCAATTTTAAAAATAGGATAAAGCGAAAGCACCATTGCCACCGCCAACACAATTAATCCTTGGTTATAAAATATTTCTGGTGCTAATGAAAAATAGAAAATGGGTTGTAAATTAAAGTTTTCATAAGCCTTAGCTAGTTGGCCTGTTACGTGAATCGGAAACTGATTGAAATAGAAGACAACAGGCACACTTAATAAAGTACCCATTAAAGCTCCGAACAAGGCAATCATACTATTTTCCAAAATGACCATAGCCGTTAGTCGAAATTTCTGCATGCCAACGGAGACCAGAATACCAAATTCTCTTTGGCGCTCAAGGGTCATCATTAAAATAGTACCGAAAATACCAAAGGCAATGAGTAGGTATAAAACAATCTGAAAAACAACATTTTCTCTCGTTTCTCCATCTATAAAAGAATCCAATTCGGGCAACATCGTTTTCCAATGCAATGCTCGATATTCTTTACTTAAATCCGCTGCAATTTGAGTTTGGACTATTTCTGCTTTATCAATGTCTTTTAGTTGCAAGACAAAGGAGGTTAAGCGATTGTCCATACCAAAAAGTTGCTGGCTTTCTTTTAAGGGCAAATAAATCATGCCTTTATTCAAATCGGGCGTTCCAAATTTTATCAAGCCTTTAATTGGATATTTAGCCGTAGCACTCACCCCATGATATCCCTGCCCTAAGACCACCATTGTATCCCCTACCCCCAATTTTAAATAATCTGCTAAGCCTTCTCCTATCAATACTGCTTTATCGGTTGCTTCCAAATAGCTGCCCTGATGGATTTTTTCGCTTAATTGCGTGACCATTTCTTCTTTCAAAGGGTCGATTCCTATAATCATAGCCCCTTTGGCATATTCTTCTGATGCTGCCAAGGTGAAGGATTCCACACGCGGAGTAATCCCTGTTACACTTCGATTCCTAGCAATCAATTGAGGCAAACTATCCTGAAAAAGAAAACTGTTGTCCAAGGTTTTTTCGTCCCAATAATCCGCTTGTTGGACTTGTACATAACCTGTATAAAACCCAACCATGTTTTTTTTCATTTCATCTAAAAAACCTTTTTTAAGCGCGTCCATTAACACACATAAAATGACCGCAAACACAATAGAAGCCATTGTAATGAGGGTTCGTCTTTTGTTTCTCCAGATGTTTCGCCAAGCTAGTTTTAGTAGCATTATTGGTTGATTAATTATTATTAAAAGTCCAGAGCTATCCTAAATTTTGCAAATCTCCTTAATTTAAGCAAATCATCAATCCACGGTATCGAAGCTACGCTCCTTTGAAAAAGAGGAAAGATTGATAAATCTACAGACGGATTCGAAGCTAAAGCTCCTTTTTTAGTCCAAAAGAGCATCGCTCCGACCCCGTATTTCAACATTTACCCATTTGTGTACATCAAGTAGGTTTTTAAAATATGGCATATCTAATTCACCTCACTCTCTTCATATTCTGAATTGAAAAAAAGCTCTTCTTCAAGCCCACATCATATTTCACATTATGGTATTGAATCATCGTTTTATGCCCTTCCTCTTCGGCGGGAATGTATTCCATTTTGGCAGGCAATAATCGCCCGTCCAATAATTTTATATCAGAAAAAAGTACCGTATTGACCAAAAAATCCTCTTCATCATACATTTCTGCCCTTAATTCCATAAAATCGGTTTTATCAATCCAGCTATAGATTTTGCCCCAAACGACAGGTGCTTCGGGTTTAGGTATCAATTTTATTTTATAACAAGGCCGTTCCCCAATAATCGTATCGCCCACAAATTCGTGGAAATAATCTTCAATAATAGAAGACTCTTTTATCAAATCATCATTCGTAAAATCCGACCCCATCCACGATTGCATCATCATAGAAGGGGGAACTTTAATCGTCCGTTCAATGGACGGAATCCAATTCCAAATTTCTTTATCTCTTTTTAGGAAGGCATTGCCCTTATCTCTTGCAGGATTGGTAATTAAAATAAGGGAAAAATCCGTACCGTAGGACCAAGTTTTTACTGCCATTTCTCTTGACCAAGTGGGTCGAACTACAGTAATGGTTAATTCAGCAGTTGCGGTTTCGCCCCGCCTTTTTTCATCAGCTTTTTGGACGACCTCTCTGGCGGTTTGACATTCCGTTTGGAAAGCGCAAAGCAAGAAAGCAAAGCCTATTAGAAGGAGTTGTTTATTCATAATTTTTATCTGGTTGAATCAAGGTTTCAAATTGATATTTTTTGTCAAAATTAGTTGAAACAGGCAATGGAAATGGTGACAAAAATCAAAGCAAAGCATGACTTTTATCAATGCGCTTCTTTTTAAAAATCTTGTTCTTTGCAATAAAAAAACGCCCCATGACCTTCCTTTTAATTTTACTATTAACTTGTTTTTTACTGTTACTGAGTTTTTTGTTGTTTGCTCCTTTACAATTGGAAATCAACTCCTTAGGAAAATACTGTCAAATTAACTGGGGAAAATTGGTCAAGGCGAAACTATTATTTTTGACAGATGATATTTTATTACAATTGCAGCTAACTTTTTATAAAAAAGAACTGTATCCGCTAAAATATTTATTTCAAAAAAAAGAGCAAAAGGAGGAACCAAAACCGAAAGCAAAAAAGCAGAAAAAACCAACTGATTTTCAGCGGAATTTCAGGTTCGCCAAAAAGATATTGCGTTCTTTTAAAGTCAGAAAATGTCGATTGAATTTCGATACTGATGATTATATATTGAATGCTTATTTGTACCCAATTTTCTATTTTCTAAACAAAGGCAATCGTCAATTCTCTATCAATTACGAAGGTAATTTTGACTGTCATTTGTTGGTGGAGAACCGAGGAATTTGGGTGATTTATTCATTACTAAAAGTAGCTTAGACATTCTTGTCTGAGCAAATCACATTAAGCTGGCTCAGACAAGAATGTCTAAGCTACGAATCATTTTTTACTAACCAAAAACATGAATTATGAATGTTCAATTTGAAGCTTTACTGGATAAAATTACCAGTTTTATGAAATCAGAAGCCAAGACCGAAACGGTCATAGGCAAAGCCTTTCAATTAGGCGAATTTTCTTGTATTCCGGTCATCCGAGTCGGTATGGGATTTGGCACAGGTGGCGGAGAAGGGGATGACAAAACAAGAGGTCATGGTGAAGGTGCGGGTGCAGGCGGTGGCATGGGCATCGAACCTATTGGTTTTTTAGCATCGAAGGGGGATACCATCCAGTTTATTTCTACTCGAACCAATAAAGGAATAGCCGCAGCATTTGAAAAAGTACCTGAGTTGATTGAGAAATATATGGAGGCAACGGCTAATAAGGAGAAGGCAGTAGCGACCACTTAAAATGAAAATCCCGAATTCTCCAGATAGAAAATTCGGGATTTTTCCCTAAAACAATTACCAAAGTGTCCGACACTTTTCCATAGCCTTTTCTCCCTTTTTTATCTGACGCTCTAGAGACATTTCAAAATAAGCTATTCCGCATTAACAATTAATAAATTAAAAAATATGATTCCTAAAATTCGTTTTCCCAAAATCATAACTTTCTTCCTACTCTTTCTTGGTATTTTATATAGCAGCATGGGTTGCCAAACAGAAGGTAAAGGATTTGCCTTGCCTGAAGGTAGTGCTATCAAAGGCAAAGCTTTATTTATGGACTTATATTGTAATGAGTGTCATAGCATTGTCGATATCAAATGGTCAGGAAATGCTAAAAAAATACACTTTGAATTGGGCGGAAATGTTCGATTTCAGAAGTCTTATGGAGAATTAGTTGCTTCGGTTATCAACCCTTCCCATAAAATTGCCAAAAAATATTATGGTCAGCCGACAGCCGATGAAAAGGGTATTTCCAAAATGAAAAATTATAATGAAGTAATGACTGTGCAAGAATTGATAGACTTAGTAACCTTTCTTCAATCAGAATATCAAGTTGAGCGACCTGTAGTTCATTATCCAATTTATTAAAATAGTTCTATAGGTCTTCCAAAGCTTAAAGTGGACATTTTGACACCTGAACTATAATCAATTGATTAACAGTATTTTACCTATAAAAAACCTGACTTCTGGCATCCTTTTTAATTTTCCTTCGCCAATCGTTTTTGCAAGACTTTGTAAAACATCCAAGCCCCATATAATTTACCTGATACTGGCGGACTAAAACCAATGTATCGGGTAAAAAGCGCATAGGTCGCATTCCTTGCCATCGCTTTATTTTTGGATACCGCAATGATGCCTAAGTATAAGGCAACCGCAATGCCACTATAAATAACCATGCGAGTATAGGGACTTTCTTTACCCGTTCCAAAAGGCAAATCTGGAATCAATTCATCCAACTCTCGTTCGGTTTCCGCTAGAATATGGCGCACATTTTCTATGGAAAAACGCGATACTAAAGTGCGATAAATCTCTTGTTTCATATTGGTGAAATAAATCATTATTTCTTCTTTCTGGGTAGTTTGAAATCCTTCTTTGATTGTAGTTGCCATATCTTTTTTTATGCAAATTAAGTTTTTTTTGATGCTTAATTATTGATAAGAGTCATTGATTGGCAGTGATAATTATCAGTTAATAAATGGAGAGATAGCAATAATTTGGTAGGTGCTAGTTTAAGTCTAAACCTAATATTTATCCAATAATGAAAAAAATTATCTACTATTTATTTTTGTGTAATTTTTTACTGCTCCCTTCTTTCGGAAAGGCGCAAGTGAAAATTGGAACAAGAATCGGTATTAGTACCTATAATTTGAATCGGGAAACGATTGAAGCGCAAAGCTTAAGTATCGCCATTCGACAAGCCAATTATGGTTTCCATTTTGGTTTTTTCCTAAGAGGTCATCTATCTAAAAGATTTTATTTGCAGCCAGAAATATTATTTAATTCCAACTCGGTAGATTATGAAGCAAATGACTTGACTTTGGGACTAATTAAGACTGTTTTTGGAGAAAATTACCAATATCTGGACTTACCCATTTTATTCGGGTATAAACTTGGCCCTTTTCATGTAGAAGGTGGACCAGTTGGACATGCCTACTTGGCGAGTAAAACAGAGTTAGAATTACTGGATGTCTATGAAAACCGATTAAATAATTTCCATTTGGGGTATCAAGCGGGTATTGGTTTAGATATATTGCGATTAGTGGTGGATGTTCGTTTTGAAGGAAATTTTAATAAATTTGGTGACCAAATTTACCTTGAAGGAACATCAACCCCCTTTTCCCAAAATGCAAATCGCTGGGTAGTGACGGTTGGCTATGCTTTTTGATTTACTTTCGAGATTATATCCGCCTCAATTTCATAGCTGCCTTAATCCGATTTCTAGCCATTTTGTTCGCCGCCATCCTTTCTGGAATATGCTCTGCTTTAGAATGAGTAATGACTGCTTTGGTATTAAAACTTATTTTTTGCCAGATGGTATCCAAGGCGGATTGTTCCGTACCGCCGTGATATTCTACCGCAGCGCAAATTACGCCTCCTGCATTGGCGATAAAATCAGGAATAACCGCTACGCCTTTTTCAAATAAAAACTGTTCCGCTTCTTCTGTAATGGGAATATTTGCTCCCTGAATGATTAATTTGGTTTGCAATTCGTCTACATTTTCTTTGGTAATAATATCAGGTCGAGCAGCTGGAATCCAAATATCGCAAGGAACGCCAATAACTGTCAAAGCATCTCCTTTTTCTCCTTCAGAATAGGTGGTTACGCTATTTCCTTTTGCTTTTATTGCCAATAATTTCTCCACAGAAAGTCCATTAAGATTGGTAATTGTTCCTTTAGAATCGGCTACGGAAATAACTTTTGCCCCCTTTTTTTCTAATTGAATAGCAGCATGTTTACCAACTGCTCCAAAACCTTGAATCGCAACGGTTGCCCCGCTTAAATTTATTCCGTAAAACGGGCAGGCAGTTTCGGCAACTGCTACTAATCCATGTCCAGTTGCCCCAATTTCATCTAAAGGAATACCTCCGATTTCTCTAGGTAAACCTACGGAACGATTGATTTCATCTTTAATCCAAGCCATGCAAGTTTCGTCCGTTCCCATATCTGGTCCAGGAATATATTCGGTTAAATCCTTGATAGCTTGCGCAAAAGCTCGGATTAATATTTCCTTTTGTTGAATAGAAATGGTTTTGGGGTCTGCTTGTATGACTGCCTTTCCGCCACCGTGGGCTAAACCTGCCGCCGCATTTTTGAAAGTCATTGCTCTGGCTAAACGAAAAGCTTCGGCTGTTGTGACATCTGGCGCCATCCGTATGCCACCAATAGAAGGCCCCGCAGCTACATTATCAATCGCCAAAACTGCTTTTAGTCCTATTTTTGGGCTGTAAATTTGAACTATTTTTATAGGCCCTAATTCATCGGAGAAGGTTAAAATATCTTTTGCCATAATTGCTTTTTTTTGAATAATTAATCCAAGGCCTACAATCAATTTTCTTACTAATCCTTAAACAGGAATTTTTTCTTCAATGTAGGCAACCATATCATCCATTGTGCTAATATTTGCATAATCCGATTCTGGAATAGCAATGCCAAAAATTTCATCTACAGCAGTTACTACTCTCAAAAAATCCATAGAATCAATTTCAAATTCTTCTTGAATGGAATACCCCATATCAACGGTTGCAGGGTCAATTTCTGGGGCTATTTTAGAAAGGATGTCTAGGATAGTTTGTTGGATTTGTGTATTTTTCATACTGTGATTGGTTTAACTTAATAATTACCCCGATAAATCGAGGACAAGTATTTACTTTAAAGTTCTGAAGGAGTTTGCAATAATTTATTCAAAGTCGATAAAAATTTGGCACCAATCCGACCATCTGTTGCTCGATGGTCAGCCGCAAGCGTTGCCGTCAAAATTGGACGAATACCCAACATTCCATTTTCCGCCCAAGGTTTTTCTATGATTTTTCCAAAACCGATAATTGCTACCTGCGGCGGATAAATAACCCCAAAGACTTTTGCTACACCTCGGTCTCCGATATTGGTAATAGTAATAGTCCCATCTGTTAATTCTGAACTTCTCAATTTACCCATTCTTGCTCTTTCTGAAACATCGGTTAAATTATTCATCAATTCATCTATACTTTTTTTATTGACATCGTGAATAGCTGGAATGACCAATCCACCACCTCGTAAAGAAATGGCAAAACCGATATGAATACCTTCTTGTATATTAAGTCGATTATCTTCCCAATACCCATTCAATTCGGGTACTTTTTGGAGCGCCAAAGCACTAGCTTTAAGCAATAAAACGGCTGCCAGCAACCGTTTTTGAACAGGTCGTTGCTCATTTTCGGTTTGCAACCAATTCATGGCTTTCTGCATATCAATGGCCGTTTCCAAATAATAATGAGGAATCTCCTGATTGGAACGACTCATCGCAGCAGCAATGGCGGTTCGCATTTTTACCTTACGGTCTTTGGCTACCTTTGGCTTTTCCTTGATTGTTGGTCTGGAATCCTCCTTATTATCAACCGAATTGGCAAAGCGTTCCACATCAATCTTGTGGATGATTCCGCCTTCGCCTGTACCCTTGACCTGTGCTAAATCAATGCCCAAATCTTTCGCTATTTTTCTAGCCAAAGGAGAGGCATTATGTCGAAAAGTCGGTCTATATGGTTCAGTTGGGAGAGGTATTATTCTAGGTGGCATTTCCTTTGGTAATGGGGGAATTTCAGGTTCCTCCATTGGTGGAAATTCTTCTGGACTCGGTTGTTCTACTGGTTCTTCCGTAAACGGCACTTCCTCTGGGATGGCTGGAATGTCAGGTATTTCCTCCTCAGGTACTCCTGGTGAAGGAATGATTGTTGGTGGTTCTTCTATTGGCGGAATTTCCGTTGGCTTAGGAGGTAGAATAGGTTCTTTTTTAGGTGGAACTTCTTCTGGAATTTTAGTAGGTGCTGGTTCTTCTATTGGCGGCACTTCTACCGGATCTTCTTCTGGCGTAGTCTTTCCATTACTATTGATATAAGCCAAAACTGTTCCGACAGGCAAGCGTTCTCCAGGCTGCGCAATGATTTTTTCCATAATTCCATCTTCGAAAACTTCCACATCTATATCTCCTTTAACTGTTTCTATTTCAGCAATGATGTCCCCTTTTTGCACTCGGTCACCTTCTTTGACCTTCCACTCGATGAGGATGGCATCTTCCATATCTGCACCCAATTTGGGCATTTTATATTCACTCATTGTTTTTTATTTAAAAATCAGAAAAGAGACCATTTCATTGTCAGACCATAAATTAAAATTTATTGTCAGAGGTCAGAGTGAATCTAGCAACTGACAGCGAAGCGGTCTGACAGAAAATTGAAATTTTCGGTCTCGCATCTGACAATAAAATGGTCTGACTTCTCTATTAAATCATTTCTTTAACCTTTGCCACAATCGTCTCCACTTGCGGCACCGCAATTCTTTCCAGATGCTCGGCATAAGGCATTGGCACTTCTGCCCCACCCAAACGGGCAACGGGCATATCTAAATCAAAAAAGCCTTTTTCCATAATTCGGCTGCTGATTTCGGCACTAATACCCCCACTTTTCCAACCTTCATCTACAATAAGTACTCGCCCTGTCTTTTTGACCGTTTCCAAAATAGTCGCATCATCTAAGGGACGTAACACCCGCAAATCAAGGATTTCAGCGTCAATACCCTCCGCCGCTAATATTTCTGCGGCGGCTACACATTTATGGTACCCAATCCCATAAGTTACCAAACTAATATCCTTGCCTTGCCGCCTTATTTTTGCTTTGAAAATATCAACTGCTCCAGCATCTTCAGAAAGTTCTCCTTGATGATTATAAAGGGTGGAGTTTTCAAAAATAAGGACGGGGTCGGGGTCTTTTAATGCGCTAATCAACATGCCTCTGGCATCTTCCAACGTGGCGGGAGTCAAGACTTTCAACCCAGGAATATGGGCATACCACCCTTCCAAACTATGGGAATGTTGGGCCGCTAATTGTTTGCCTCCACCTGTTGCCATTCTAATCACAACGGGCACGTTGAACAAACCACCAGACATGTGTAAAATAGTTGCTGCATTGTTCATGATTTGGTCGGCTGCTAGTAGGCTAAAATTGACCGTCATCACTTCTACAATAGGCTTCATACCATTCATGGCTGCCCCGATACCGATGCCGACAAAAGCAGATTCAGAAAGCGGCGTATCTCGAATCCGTTCTGCGCCAAATTCTGCCAATAAATCTTTACTTACGGCAAAACAGCCGCCATAATGACCAACATCTTCTCCCATTAAAAAGACTTTTTCATCTTCTTGCATCGCTTCTCGGATGGATTCCCGAATGGCTTCTCTATAGGTTATTTTCATAAGTATTTTTTTTATCTTTCTATCGTGGGGGCAATGCCTTAAAATTAACCCTCCCCTAGCCCCTCCCTCAAAATGGAGGGGAACTCATTCTGTGCAAAATTGAAAATTTTAGTCAAAACATATCGAAATTTTCAATTTTGACGACTCCCTTCCTTTTCAAGGGAAGGGTTGGGGATGGGTTGAAACGCTTAGCCTGACGGCCTATGGGCAATGCCTTATGCTTGTCCTATTTTAGAAATAATTAAAAACGAATTTACATCACCAATTTTTTTTCCGAATAAACAAAGCGCAATAAATTCGCTTCTGATTCTAAAGTACCTGATTCGGCAAATTTGACGGATTCGTTGACTTCCGCTGCCACTTGATTTTCCAATTCCAAAATTTCGGCCTCACTTATTAAATCCTGATTTTTTAATCGTTTTATAAAACTGGTTATTGGACCATATTTTTTCCATTCCTCTACTTCTGATTTGTCTCGATATAATTCTGCATCAAACATCGAATGCGCTCGAAAACGATAAGTGCGACATTCCAAAAAATAAGGCCCTTTACCACTTCTAATATGTGCCGCAGCTCTTTCTGCTGCTTGTCGAACTGCCAAAACATCCATGCCATCTACTACTTCTGAGGGAATTTGATAACTAGCTGCTTTGGCGTGAATATCCATCTCGGATTCCGACAAATCGAGTGCCGTTCCCATCGCATATCCATTATTTTCGCAAACAAATAATACAGGCGTTTGCCAAAGGGCTGCTAGATTTAAAGACTCATGAAACTCCCCTTCTGCGACTGCCCCTTCTCCAAAAAAACAGGCCGTAACAACCTGCTTTTGCTGCATTTTATCGGCTAAAGCCAACCCGACCGCAAGCGGTAAATGTCCACCAACAATGGCATTTCCACCAAAAAATCGGGTTTCCGCATCAAAAAGGTGCATCGACCCTCCCCTGCCCCGACTACAACCTTCCTCCTTCCCAAACATTTCTGCCATAATGGAATTGGCAGATACGCCTTTAGCTAAAGCATGTCCATGTTCTCGATAAGTCGCTACAACCCCATCTTCGGGTTGCAAAGCATCCATAATGCCCACCGCAACAGCTTCTTCTCCAATGTATAAATGTAAAAAGCCTTTGATATGACCTTGGGTGTACATCTCTGCTGCTTTTTCTTCAAAGCGTCGAATTCGCAGCATTTGATGTAATAAATGCTGGGCATCGGCTTTGCTGATGTGAACGGGTGTTAGGATTTTGTTTGGTTGATGCATTAATTTTTTATTTTAGCTTTTTTAACTGTTAGCACAACTTGTTCCGATTCATCGATTAGGTCGTCGGGAGACGACCAGATAGTCGTATCGAGTCTGGAGACTCAATACATCGAACCTCAAAATTCACAAGCTATTTTTCAAGTGTGGAAGTATCTCCTTCTGGCAAACCTAATTCTCTCGCTTTCAACAAGCGGCGCATAATCTTCCCGCTCTTGGTTTTAGGTAAATCTTCTAAGAAATCTATTTCTTTGGGGGCAACTGCTGCACCCAATTTTTTTCGAGTAAAACCCATTAGTTCTAAGCGCAATTCCTCGCTCCATTCATAGCCTGTATTTAAGGAAACAAAGGCTTTCACAAGCTCTCCTGCCATCGGGTCTGGTTTGCCAATAACCCCTGCTTCGGCTACGGCGGGATGTTCAATTAAAGCACTTTCGACTTCAAAAGGACCGACCATGTGACCAGATGTTTTGATAATTTCTTTGGCTCGACCAACAAACCAATAATAGCCATCCGCATCTCTTTTAGCTAGGTCGCCAGAAAGATACCAACCATCCACAAAGCATTTTTGATAGCGTTCTTCTTCGTTTAAATAGGTACGGAAGATGGAAGGAAAACTTGGTTTTAGGGCTAATTCTCCCGTTTCTCCTGCTTCGGTAATAACTTTAGTAATTTTACTATCCTCCACTTGTACCAAACCTACTTCTATACCGGGCAAAGGTTTACCCATTGAACCTGGTCGGATTTCCACATCAGGAAAATTACTAATCATAATACCGCCCGTTTCCGTTTGCCACCAATTATCGTGAATAGGCATACCCAAAGCGGATTCGCCCCAAACAACTGCTTCTGGATTTAAGGGTTCTCCAACACTATGAATCAGTCGCAAATGGCTTAAATCATAAGCGTCTTTAGGCTTCATCCCTAAACGCATTAAGCGACGAATCGCCGTTGGTGCGGTATACCAAATATTGACCTTTTCTTCCTGCAATGTTTCAAACCAACGCAAAGCATCAAACTCTGCCTCAGTAATAATATTGGTAATGCCATGGGTTAGGGGGGCAATAATTCCGTAAGAAGTACCTGTTACCCAACCTGGGTCAGCCGTACACCAAAAAATATCATTGGGCTGAAAATCCAAGACATATTTCCCTGTCATGTAATGGGTTTGCACTGCATTATGTACGTGAATCGCACCTTTAGGCATCCCTGTTGTACCGCTTGTAAAATGCAGTAAAGCACTATCTTCGGAATTGGTTGGAGGTATGGTGAATTCGGTTGAAGCAGCTGCCATTAAACGAGCAAAAGATAAAACTTTTTCATCTACGTCCTCGGTAGCATCTGCCAATAAAACATATTTTAAATCGGGTAACTGTGGCAATAAAGCCTGCACTTTCCTTTTAAATAGCTTAGTGGTTGTCAATAAAACACTTCCCTTTCCCCTACCCAATCGTTGCATAATCGGTTCTGGTCCAAAGGCAGAAAAAAGTGGGCAAAAGACGGAAGTATTTTTCAAAGTTCCCAAAGCAGCGATATACAATTCTGGAATCCGTCCTGCTAACGAAAAGACCCGCTCGCCTTTTTGAATGCCCAACCCTTCCAGCACATTGGCAAATCGATTGGTCTCGGCTTTTAATTCCAAATAAGAGATATTTCTTTTGTTCCCTTTTTTGCCTATCCATCGAATAGCTGTTTTAGTAGCCTGCGCTGAATTAGCATGTCGGTCAACTGCCTCATGTGCAATATTTAATCCTTGATTATTAGGCAAGCCGTCTAATTCCTTGCGAATAGTTTCCCAAGCGAAAGTATTGTATGTTTTTTGATAGTCTTTCAAATTGGGAGTTTCTTTCCAATTATTAGTTGCCTTTTTAAGTGTGGGGAAATCCATTTTTATTTTTTTGGTAAAACCATAGATTTAATATGCTACAAATTTTGAAAAAAAGAACGGGTAGATTGATGATAAATATCATTGTATTCAATTGATATTTATCATTGGGAATAAGAAAATAGATTGGCAAATTTGTAGCAGAATCTCATTTAGGTGTTTTGAACTCATAGGCGACAAAATTGATTTGTCGTCTATTTTTAATTTATTGGTCATCAAAATTTTAATACAAAATAAAAACAATGAAAAATATAAATTTAAACGAATCTGTTTGGCAAATAGCGACTACCAATGTGGTTACCGTTTTTGCGGATACACCAATTGAAGACATTAGAGATATGTTTAAATTAAATAATTTCCACCACATTCCTGTCGTAGATATTGGTGGTTTGTTAAAGGGAATAATTAGCTCGGCAGATTTGGTGAAAGCAGAAAAATTATTGACTTTATCTCAATTGGGAAATCGAAAGTTTACAGCGGAGATTATCATGACCGCCTTTCCGTTTTTCCTAAATCCAGATGATACTATTATGGAGGCAATTGAACTATTTGTAGAAAATAGATTTCACGCTTTGCCAATAGTAGAAGATGGGATTTTAACCGGAATTGTTACGACGCATGATATATTGGAAATGACGTTAAAATTGCCAGAATTGGTAGTAGAAGATTAAAGAAATTATTTAGTTAAGATAATTATGTTTAATAGTTTATTTTTCTATTAATTTATGATAAATTTATATCTGAGTAAATTTTTTCTTTGAAATTTATCCCAATTTCTAAATCATAAAAATTTCAAATTATCATGACTTTACAATTCAAAACTAATATTAATACCATTGAATGTGTTCAAAGAATTAGTCCCTATTTAGAGGACGAAATGGGTATCACCTTCTGGCATGTAGATACAGAAGTATCTAATAAAACATTGACGATTGAGACGGAAACATTAAGTCCATCTGAAATAATTTCTATTGCGAGAAAGGCAGGATTCATTGCTAAATTATTAACAAAAAGAGTATTAAATTAAAAAATTCATAATAATTTTAAATAAACATTAAGATATCTTAAGAAACTATTTTGACACGAAATACCTTATTTATATGGTGGTTGTTTGTAAAAACGTTTATAGTAGTAATCAATAATCTAAAAATTAAAGTATGAAAAATTTCTTGAGAGTACTTGTTTTTTCTTTGTTTGCACTTGCTTTAAATGCACAGGCAATTGATGATTTTCCAATGCCAGACTATGGCTTTACGTCTTCCTTTCAACCACTAAAAAATCAGGAAGATTTAAATTTACAAACTGCTTTGGAAAACGAATTAAAAACGAATAAAAAGTTGAATCGCTTAATTGCTCAGAAAAAAATGGCAATTGGTTTGGTGGATTTAAGCAATGCCAATAATCCTCGGTTTGCACAAATTAATGGCGATGAAATGATGTATGCAGCTAGTTTACCCAAAATTGCGATTCTCTTGGCAGCAATGGATGCCCTAGAAAAAGGAGAATTACAAGAGACGCCCGAAGTAAAAAAAGATATGTTCTTGATGATAAATAAATCCAATAATGCGGCTTCTACGAGAATGATAGATCGACTGGGTTTTGAAAAAATTGAACGTGTGTTGACCAATCCTCAATATGCCTTATATGATGAAAATAACGGCGGTGGTTTATGGGTTGGTAAACGATATGCCGCACAAGGCAAACGATATCCTGACCCTTTGCAAGGTTTGAGTCATGCCGCTACGGCTACCCAAGTTAGTCGGTTTTATTATTTAATGTTTAAAGGCATGTTGGTTTGCGAAGACCGGTCTGAACAGATGATGGAATTGATGGCTAATACGGGTTTGCATCACAAATTTATCAATACTTTAGATAAAGTTGCCCCCGAGGCAACAGTCTATAGAAAATCTGGCTCTTGGAGTAATTTTCACTCTGATTCGGTGATGGTTATGGGACCAGAAAGAAAGTATATTTTAGTCGGTTTGGCAGAAGATGCTGGAGGGGAACAAATCATGCGGAATTTAGTGCATTCCGTAGAGGAGGTGTTAGAGATTGGGGAATAGGCGACGCCAAATCATACATCATCAATCATATATCTGTCAGGTAAATGATGGCTATTCTTCTATGATTGTAAATTTTTAACGCACGCAAAGATGCGAAGACGCAAAGTTTTAATTGGTAATCAATAATTTACAACTATAGGTCGATAGCCGTTTCATTATTAGTAAACTGATAATCAGATAATAAAAATGGATGTATGATTGAACTACTATCAACCGCTTGGTTATTCAAAAATAAACAAACACTTTGTATCAATAAATGACAACCTTCAAGGAAGCATTCCAATTATTTCTTCGGAAAACTTTCGATATCCGAAATGGGGAATTTCCCCGTGCTTTCTTGATGCAATTGAACATTTTTTTAATTATTTCCACCTTATTGATTGTCAAGCCGACAGTTAATGGTTTATTTTTATCAAGATTTGGGGTAGAAAATTTGCCCTATGCTTTTATGTTGGTGGCAATAGTGGCTGCCCTTATTACTTCCCTTTATGCGCATATTGTTCGACAATTTCCATTACATAGAATCATCAATGGGACGTTGATTTTTTCGGTATTGTCCCTACTCTTTTTTGGTTTATTTCTTCGATTGAATGTATTGGAGAACCTTATTTTATACCTCTTTTATATTTGGGTTGCTCTTTTTGCGCTACTGACCACTTCTCAATTTTGGGTTTTAGCCAATCAAGTTTTTAATCCAAGAGAAGCCAAACGTTTATTTGGTTTCATTGGTGCAGGGGCGATTGCAGGAGGGATTTTTGGCGGTTACCTGACGTCTGTTTTAGCAGCGTTTACAGGTAGTGAAAATTTGCCTTTTATCGGTGCTTTATTTATTGGTGCTTGTATTCCAATTAATCGGGTTATTTGGAAAAAATATACGCCTGATAAACCTAAAACGATTCCTACGACAAAAAAGGTACGTGGCTTAGGGAATCATCCATTGGCATTGATTAGAAAATCTCGGCATTTGACTTATCTCGCAAGCATCGTTTTTGTGAGTGTCATGGTTGCCAAACTGGTGGATTATCAATTTGGCGGTATTGCCGCTGCGTTGATTCCTGACCAAGATGAATTGACCGCTTTTTTTGGCTTTTGGCTATCTACCTTTAGTGTTATTTCGCTCGGCTTACAATTATTTGTCACCAGAAAAGTAATGAGTACTTTTGGAGTAGGTTCCGCCTTGCTTTTTTTGCCTATCGCTATATTCTTGGCAGTCATTTCCTTGATTCTATTTCCTGGAGTTTTGGCATCCGCAGTACTATTAAAAATGTCAGATGGTGGGCTAAAGCAGTCCATTAATAAAGCAGCAATGGAATTGTTAATTTTACCTGTTCCAGAAGCATTAAAAAACCAGACGAAGACTTTTATTGATGTCTTTATTGATAGCTTGGCAACAGGTATAAGTGGTATCTTATTGATATTTTTGGTAAAAGGATTAAGTTTGTCAACAAATGCGGTTAATATAATGATAATCAGCTTATTATCATTTTGGATTTATTTGATTTTTCGAGTAAAAAAAGAATATTTATTATCTTTTCGGCGCAAAATTGACCAAGTACAAAATCATCAAAATAATAACCATATAGACTTAAATAACCCTTCTACTTTACAGGGCATCCAAAAGGTATTGGAAGCCGGTTCTACCCAACAAAAATTGATGATTCTGCGAAGGATTAAAAACAAGCCTCATCCAGCCCTTTTCGATACCCTTAAAAATATGATTCCTCATGCTGCTGACGAGGTGACAACAGCAGCTATTCGTTGCTTATATTTTTATAAAAAAGCCGATTTTTTACCAGAAATAGAAGTCTTGGCACAGCATGAAAATCAGGCAATAAAAATAGCAGCTTTTGAATACCTGATAGAAAATGCCAATGGAAAGATAGTCGAAGTAATCGAAAAATATTTGCAACAAGCAGATTATCGAGTAAGAGGAGCAGCATTAATTAGCTTGGCGAATGAAACTAGAGCAAATCCTGATTTAAAAAGGCAATTTAAATTGGCAGACCGCATTCGGGAAAAACTGAATAAACTACCTCAAATAACCAATCCCGCAGAAATAGAATTCCGAACCATTACGGCTTTAAAAGCTATTGGGCGAGCTAATATGGAAGCCTTTTTTCCTTTTATTCAACGTTCTTTTTATGATAAAAATAAGGTCATTGCCTATTGTGCCATTATCGAGGCGGGTCATACACTCCATCCTCAATTTATCAATCCTTTGGTGCAATTACTGGCAAAACCGCCCTTGCGCCCTAGCGTCCGAAAAGCCTTAGCCTATTATGGAAAAGACTTAATTCCTGTATTATCAAAAATGGTTTTACAAGAAAAAATTGACCTAGAAGTCACTCGGATGATTCCTTCTGTCATCAAGCAAGTAGGCGTACAGAAATCTGTTAATTTTCTATTTAATTTATTAGATAATGAGGATTTAATGGTCCGGCAAGAAGCCTTGCGTGGCTTGAATTTTTTGAAAAATAATTTTTCTAATTTAAAATTTAATCATAAAAAAGTTGGTCACCATATACAGACGGAAATCCAATTATATCGGGATTTATTAAGTGTGTTTTATACCCAAATAGCTATTAAAACCCATCATTCTAAAAAGGAAAAAGAAGCTAGAAATGGTTTAATTCAGCTCTTGAAAAAAAGGTTAGACCGTACTATGGAACGCATTTTCAGGCTGGTCGGTTTAGACCATCCTAATGGAGATATTTATCTCATTTACAAAGGATTGCGCAGTCAACAATCTGATCTAGGGGTCAATGCCTTGGAATTTATGGACAATCTACTGTCTCCCAATTTAAGGAAAACATTAATTCCGTTGGTAGAGGCCTCTATGCAGGATAATACTTCCGAAGCAACCAGAAAAGAATTGCAGCTTAAAATGCCCAATGAATTTGAAAGTTATCAATTGCTTTTAGCTGGTAAAGACCGTCGGATTAAATTAGCGGTGTTGTATCTATTAGGTTATTTGCAAACAGAAAAATACCAGGAATTGATTAAGGAACAGTTGCAGTCGGCCGATTTGAAGGTTCAAGGGTTTGCCCAACGGGTTTTACGGGAGGAATTTGTTTGACACAAAAAATTGTTTATCTTTGGCAATTCAAACACATTGCTATGGGAAACAAAATAGACAAACCACACGACCATTTTTTTAGAGCTACCTTTTCAAAAGTATTAGTAGCCAAAGCTTTTATAGAAAAGTTTTTACCCAAAGAGATTTCTACAAGACTACAACTATCCACCTTACAACTGGAAAATGGCAGTTATGTTGATGATGAATTAAGTGAAAATATCACGGATTTGGTTTATTCCTGTCAATGGAATGGAAAGCAGGAAGTTTCGATTGAAATTAGCTTTTTATTCGAACATAAAAGTTGGGTGCCCAAATATCCTCATCTTCAATTATTTCGCTATTTGCTCAATGCTTGGGAACAACAATACCAAAATTCCGAAGACTTAGTTATTATCATCCCCATTATAGTTTATCATGGAGGACGAAAGTGGAAATATAAACCTTTTAAGGATTATTTTCCCTACGAAGATGAGCAACTGAACCAATTTATTCCTAAATTTGAGTATCTATTAACAGATTTGTCGAATCATTCTGACGAGGAATTAAACAAAATAAAATTAGGTTTTTTAGGTGCAGCTTTATTGTTGATGAAAAATAATAAAAACCCTAATTTTATTAGAAATAAGACAACAGAGCTATTTATTTATGCATGGAAATCGACGCCAAGTAACTTATTTGAAACTTTTGTACGCATTGCCGTTGTTTATATAGCAAATGCATCGCCAATTGAAAAAGAAGAAATTCGTAAAATAGCTAATAATTTACCACTAAAATTAGATGATATGGTTAAGACCGCTTATGAACAGTTTGTAGAGGAAGGTATCTTAATTGGTAGAATTAAAGGAGAAAAAATTGGAGAAAAGAAGAAAGAATTATTGACTGTTCTTCAATTAATCAAAACTTTTCCATTGATGAATGATGGGGATATTGCCAAAATTGCCACAACGGAAAAAGCTACCGTCAACAAAATTAGAAAAGAATATCCAATTACCGATAAGAAAAAGTATACCTTAATTATTCAAACATTGCTAAAGGCATTTCCTTCCTTTAAAAATAAGGAATTAGCAATTTTGTTTGAAAAAACGAGTGTGGCTATTCAAAAAATAAGGAAGGCGATGCCAAAAGAAAAACCTTCTAATACTAAAAATTAGATGATATGGCTAAGACCGCTTATGAACAATTTGTAGAGGAAGGTATCTTAATTGGTGAAATTAAGGGTGAAATTAAAGGTAAAAAAGAGAGTAAGATTGAAGGAGAAAAAATGAAAGAATTATTAATTGTTCTTCAATTAATCAAAACTTTTCCATTAATGAAGGATGGGGCTATTGCCAAAATTGCCACAACTAAAAAAGCTACCGTCAGCAAAATTAGAAAAGAATATCCAATTACCGATAAGAAGAAACATACCTTAATTGTTCAAAAATTGCTGAAGATATTTCCCTCCTATAAAAATAAAGATTTAGCCCTTTTGTTTGAGCAAACAAGTGCGTCTATTCAGAAAATAAGGAAGGCAATGCCAAAAGAAGAACCTTCTACCCGATAGCCATTTTTTATAAAATACTAGAAGAGCTAAATAAGTTGTAGTTTGCAGTCGATGTAATCAATAAATCGCACCGACTGCAAACTGCCCACTTTTTACTGCCTACTGCACCCAATACCTGATAAGACTTTCCATTAATTTCCCACAGATGGCGGTTCCAATAACTGAAAAAACTGGTCTAACTTCGGCAAAATAATAATTTCTGTCCGACGATTCATACTACGCCCTGTCATATTGACATTCGATGCTTTAGGCACAAATTCTGACCTACCCCCAGCTGTCATTCTTTCTGGCCGAACCGCATACTTTTCTTGCAATAACCGAACAACCGAAGTCGCTCTTTTAACGCTTAAATCCCAGTTATCAGCTATACAGGCATTTTTTATCGGTACATTATCAGTATGACCTTCCACCAAAATATCTAGCTCATTATGGTCGTTGACGACCTTCGCAATTTTTCCTAGCACTTCTTCTGCCCGAGTATTGATGACCGCACTTCCAGATTTGAATAACATTTTGTCGGATAACGAAATATACACGACTCCTTTTTTAACTTCAATCGTCAAATCTTCATCACTCACATCTGCCAACGAGCGTTTCAAATTCATTACCAGCGCAAGATTTATCGAATCTTTTTTAGACATCGAGGAAGTCAAATCTTTAATGTAGCGGTTTTGTTCATTCAACGCCTCTAATGATTTTTGAATACTTTCTGCACCCGTTTTACTGACTATAGAAAGGTCAGATAAGCGTTCCAATAAATTAGTATTCGTAGATTTGAAATACTCTAATTCTTGTCCTAAGGACTGAGTTTTACTGCGTTCACTTTCCAATTGGGTGCTTTTGACGATAAGTTCTTGCTCTTTGTTTTTTAGCCGACTGACGGTCGTGGACAATTCCTTTTCACAGTCCATTTTTTGTTCATCGCAACTTTTTAGTTCTGCTATCACTTTTTCATACGCTTGTTGCGCTTCATCTCGACTCGTTTGCATGTCCATAAATTTCTGATTGCTCACACAGGAAGACAATAAGCCTGTGGCAATCAACATAATGATTAAATTTCTCATTGGTATGATTTTAAATTGATTAAATAAGATGGTGTTGTTTTATTTATTGTTGATTAAAATTGTACACTAGCACTTACGGCTATCCGAGGCTTTTCTTCTGAAAAGAACATCCCTGCCGAAAGGGCGACTACATCCAAAGGGGCAACCCAAATCGAGCCACCGTAACTAAGATGCCATTTGTCCGAATCTTCTGTTTTTATCCAGACCCGACCATAATCAAACCCTGGCGTAATTCCACCCGAAATGGGCAAAAAACTATTCTCAGAATCAATGATTTTTATTCTTAAGTCTATCGTATGGTAAAAAGCGGTGCGACCTGAAAAACGACCTTGGGAAAACCCTCTTAAACTACTACCGCCACCAAGGCTAACTGCCTGAAAAAAATCAAAATCTCCGATGATATGGCTGCCATGTAGTCGGTTTTCCAATACGAAATAATCTGTTTGAGTTAATCGAGTAAAGAAAGTCAACTCACTTTTAAATCGGAGCATTTGTCGGTCTACATCTTGTAAATTGGCTCGCCAGTTGGCATCTACCAAAAGCCCTAAGCCTTGAGTCGGTAAGGCAAAATGGTCGGCATTATAAAAATGAAACCCTGCATTGCCCCCACTAAAATTTTGGTGGTTAAAAATAGTTGGACGGAACTCCATAAAATCTGCTCCTGTAATCCGTTCGGCTTTTTCTTCTATTTTGATGGACTCAAAAGCTGGACCTACAGAAAAAGAAATGCCTGAATCCCATCGCTTTTTAAACGATGGATAGGCAGCTAATAAAGTTCTTCTAATACGATAAAAATCTTTGCCGAATTCATCGGTTTTTCTTTCCGTTTCGTTGCCCAAACCATGAAAATTAGAGACAAACCTAGGCACTTCAGCGGTCAACTGAAGATTCATATCCCAATTTTGGAAAGTATTAAAATAATCGGCATTATAAGACAAACTATAAGCCCCTGAACCAAAGGCTACACTTCCGTTAAATCGGTGATTTTGCTTTCGTTTAAAACTGAAAGTACGCCAAATCATACTTAAGTTAAGATGGAAGCCATCATCGGGATTTATGCCAATCATTGGGACTGGAATCGCATAGTTATAGTCGTAATCTCTATAATTGAAAGTATTCCGCATTTCCATTTTAGAGCGCTTATCTTTGGTTTCTCCCTTCAACCTTAAGGTTGATTTTTCCTTGTTATCATCATAAATTATTGTTCTTTTAGACCATCCTCTAACTTTGGAATTATCAGCATAACTATCCTCTCCTTTTCCACCAATCAATCTGACTAGTGGGCTTTGTCCAACTTTTCCAGTAACCTGAAATTGGTCAGCTCCATCTAAGCCATACAATCGCAATTCCTTGCTAACCTCATTTTCAAAAGTTCGCTCGTATAAAAACTGTTTTTCCGTTTTCTTTTTATTGTATTCATAAACCGAAACCTTTGTTTGCAAATCATTTAATCTATTGACAATAAATAAGTTATCTTTATGCGTCCCAAGAATTAATACTTCTTTATTCAACACTTTATAATACTGCCTAGCCACTTTCAATAGGTCATCTCTACGGCTTTTTATAAATTCGATAAAGTCCTTGCCTCGTTTGTCATAAGCAAAAGGAGGAATCTTTTTAACTGCTGCTTCAATAGCCGCATCTGTCAAATGTTCTTGGATGTATTTAGCCTCCTTTTCCCAATCTTCTAATTTCATAGCATTGAGGAAAAAACGGTCAAAATAACGGGCTTTATAATTGAGCCAAGTCGCTTCTTTTTTAGTGATTTTTCCATCAAAATTTTCGGAGGCTTTGACCATTGGAAAAGTAAAATCAGCTATTGCATTACCGAGTCCATCAAATTTAGCAAATGCTTGGTCACGGTCTCTTGGAATGGGTTTATACAATTTTTTATCGTCCTCCATTTCGTAGGTCGCCCATCGCCATTGGTTGGAATGTCGGTCCCAATCTCCAATAATCATATCAAACAGACGACAACGCAAAACCAACGGTTGGTCAATCACCGTTTTATCATTTTTTAGTTTTTTATTAATTAACTTTCTAGCCTTTTCTATTTTTTCAGGATACCCAAAACTTTTTAGGTCGCTCCAATCTCCATCTGCCCGTTCTTCAAATAAGTAAACTTCCCCACCTAGGTCATTATACCTTCCTAAGTTTGGCTGTTTCGGTACATAAACAACCGTCGGATTCGTATGAAAAATATCAATTGCTTCCGCCATTGGACTAACCATCAATGGACTAAAAGGGTAACCAGCAGTCAATTGTTGTTTGACTAAATCAACCGCAAAGGTTTTTCTTAATAGGCTCGGCATGCGATCGGTCACTTTTTCAACGGAGCGCAATTGGTAGATTTTCCCTTTCCTGTTTTTTAATCGAATAGCATTCGTCTGTTGTCCACCTCCTAATTCATAAGCCATTAATCCACCTTTCGCAGTTGCCAAGTCTAATACAGGCATTTTATAATCGGTGAGGTATTCTTCTGTGTAGAGGTGTCCCCATATATTTTGGTCCGCAACTTTTATTTCTGCTTGTTCCATAATCGATTTAACAATAGAATCCTGCCCTTTTAATTGTTCATATTCTGAAAATTGATTCGCTGTTAAATGTCTATTTAATGCTAAAGTAGGCTTGATTTTTTTTCTAAAAATTAAGGTTGTTTGGTCAAGGTTTTGTCCATTTTTATCACTACATGCCCAAAATTCTACCCATACTTCGCCATCTCTATAAAAATAGACCTGCGAAAACCCCTTTACACCTGCCACAAAAGTGGCATCATCTCCCAAAGCAACCGGTTCTTGTTTAGCCCCCGAACCACTTACAATAAAATCCTGTTCTTCGTCCTCAAAAAATTGCAAACTATGCTCATGTCCAGAAACAAATAAGACATTGGAATAATTATCTACTTGATTCAAAATACTTGTTTTCAACGCCTGATATTTTGGGTGAACCAATTCCTGTGGGCTGCCAATAGCACTATTCAAAAAAGCATATATACTACCAATAATCGGCAATGGTATCCATAGTTTAGAATCAATTGTCGTCAATGGAAATAAATGTTCTTTAGCCGTATAATGTCCACCATATCGCCCATTGGAATATAGTGGATGATGCAAGGCAAGGATAACATTTTTATGTCTATTGTCTTTTAACTTATCTGCTAATCTTCTTAAAAATAATTCCCTCGTTCTGAATTCACAATCTTCGTTAATCCCTTTTTCATTGTCCCAATTTTCCAAATACCATTGGCTATTGATAGCCATCAATACGGTATTCTCTGACAAATCCTTTACTTCTGGGCCGCTACACCCTCTGTCTGGAATGTAGGTATCTCCTCTATCCAAATAATCTTGTACCAATTTTTCTTGTTGCCGAATGCTTTCGACCCCACCCTCTTTTGTCCAATCGTGGTTACCTGGAATAAAAAATACATTGCCCTTAAAGGTATTGAGGATATCCAATTGCGTTTTTTGGTGCGTTATGGCAGCTTTCTTTTCCTTTTCAGAGGCTATGTGGGCATGTACATTATCTCCCAAAAAAAGGATGGAGCTATTTGCATCAGCTTGCTTTAATTTTTGTCCCATTATTTGCAAAGTTGCTGACATTGTAGCCGATTCATCTTCTCCAATATCTCCAATTAAAAATAATTGATGTGCTAATGGTTTGTCAGGTAATGACACTTTCTGCCAATCTTTTTCTGCTTTTTTATATTGATGTTTATAACTAGCGCAAGCAGATACTAAGCTGATTATCAGTATTATAAAACTAAATTTTAATAATTTTTCCATTATAATTAAAAATTGAGCACAGGAAATAACTGCGGGTAACCATACAAAGATAGGCGGCTCAATTGCGGAGAAAGTTGACATTTATCATCACCGTAGGGTGACTTATGTTGGTGATAGGAAGGAAAAATTAAAAGACCTTGCAGATAAATTGAAAAGTATTTTTAAGACCTATATAAATAAAAACATCATGAAAAATAATAGGGAAAAAACAAGCAACTTATTTTACAACCTCGCTAAAAACGGGATAGGTTTAGTATGTTTTATTTTGCTGTTTGCTAATGCTATAAACACACAAGCACAAGCACAAAATTTATCTTATTGGATTAGTGGAAATTCAGGTTTATACACAGGTGGAGAGGAACTAGATGATGCCATAGTCATCGGAACAGATATTAATGTTGGTTGGAAACATAATTTATGGACTATTCAAATGAATTATGCACCTGATTATATCCTTAAAGATAACAGAGATTTCGAATTGTATGAGTATAGTGGTTTATATGGCTACCAAAAGCATTTTTCGGATGGTCGTTTTTATGTGGCTACTGGATTGAGTTATTATGACCTAAAAAGAAATAATTCTTCAAGAACAGCACCATTAATTTTTTCGAATGTAGAGAATACCGTTGAAAAATCTATGGAAGATTATGCTAAATTTGGTGTCCCCATCAAAATTGGGATTATTACCCATCTTTCCAAACGAATAGCTATTGGTAGTGCTTATTTTGCAAATATCAATTCCAATAAATCCTATTTTGGTTATCAGGTTTCTTTGCAATTTGGTTTGTTTTCTTACTAGGCTAATGGCAAACGGCGAACGGTTAAAAATCAAACGTCTGAGAATCAATAAAATCTAAAATTATTAATGCTAGACGGGTAGCCGCAAAACAGACTGAAAGTCATTTAAATTAGTGCTCATCTAGAAAACGCCGTTTAAACTCAAACCAAAAGCATCCCCTGTAACCATAGGTGTCAACTTGAATTGTTTATCTTTTGAACGGTGAAGATGAGGCACTAAAATACCAATTGCCGCTCCAACCCCATAACCCACAATCACATCTGTAGGAAAATGCTTGCCGCCTTTATAACGTAGATAGGCCGTTGTGGCAGGAAGAACTGTCGCTACCGTCCAAACGACAGGTTTCCATTTACTGTCAGGGTGATAATCTGCAAATACTTTTGCCGAGAAAAAAGACATCGTAGCTACGGTAGAAGTATGACCAGAAAAGAAAGACATTCTAGCAGATGTAGATAATTTTTTTTCAATTGGTATAAGTGGGTCATAAACATAAGGTCTGGTTCTTTTGACAGAACTTTTGATTAAAGTGGTAATCCCTCCATTCAATAAAAGTGCCTCAGCCGCCATTGAACCGATTTTTAAATAATCTTTCCGCATATTTTTATCTGCTAAAAAGAGTAAAGGAAAAGCCACCGAACTGTAAAGAAAAATATCGCTGGTTTTCTGCGCCCTAAGGGAATAATTTCCAATAGTTGACCGATCAAAAGCCCTAACACTAGCTGGATTAAGAAACTCTAAGTCTTCTACTGTCAAAGGCGCTACTTTTTTGTGCAGGGACAAACCGGCCAATTGGACCCCTAAGCCAACAGAAAAAAAGCTGATTTCTTTTTTCAAGGAAAGCTCATAAGGAGAGGTAAAATCCTTTGTTGGCTGTTCTTTCTCTGGAAAGATATTTAATTGCTTAACAGACGCATTATCAGTTAGTAATAAGCTATTTTGCGTACAACATATAGTCGCACAACACAGGAAAAAAACTAGGAAGAATAGATTTAAGATGGATTTCATTTTTACAATTTAATGGTTAGGCTAATAGTAAAAAATAGCTCAATTCACTAGCATCACAGGACTTATGGAAGGGTTTTTATTAAAAAAACAATTATCGGTAAAGGTGCAGTCCTATATATAATGTTAATTACTATGGAACTATTGTATTTGGCAAAAAATGGAAAAGGAATAAAAATTCCTTTTGGAAATGAATTTTACTGATTGTAACGGATTGCGGTGATTCCAAATGTTAACCCCTTTAGGGGTTTTATGTCGGTAGAAAATGGAGATTCACCCTGATTTAACCGTGCCTTTAGGTACGGAATATGATACATAATGTACCTAAAGGCACATTTTTGATTCGGGAAGACATCATTTTCTACCGACATTTTGTCCCGCAGGGACAGTTTCACCGCAAAACGCTACAATCAGGAATTTTATAATTACGATTTACTAGACAATATCAACTTAACTAATCCTTTAGATAAAGGAATTGACAAATATCACCGATAACCATTGACATTTCTTACCAATAAATTGGGTAAATCGGGTGATTTTTGTCATTAAAAGAAAAACAATGGGATATAAACATTCAGCTGATTTATTTGAACTAAAAGAAGGCCGAAAGAACCAAAGAGCCTTAGATACTTTCTTACGAAATAGTTATCGGACACATACGGGATTGAGTGCTTTAGCAGACCGAAAGGCCAATATCTTAATTCGATTCAACTCTATTTTAATCAGTATATTATTGATTTTCTTTAAGGAAATAATCGAAATGAATCCTGCTATCTTTATTTCAGGTTTTATTTTTCTATTTACTTCTTTGATTTCTCTTCTTTTTGCAACAATGGCAGCTCGACCACATGTGACCAAATTAAATGACTCACCACTTAAATCACTCAATGAAATAAAAAGAGATATATTCTTTTTTGGAAATTTTGTGGACTTGCCTTTACCTCGCTATGAAGAGGCTTTCAATGAAATGTTGCAAGATTATCGAGTTATCTATGGTAATATGATTCGGGATATTTACTATTTAGGTAAAATACTGGACGTAAAATTCAAATATATTACCTGGTCTTATAATGTCTTTTTGGTTGGCTTGACCCTTACGGTACTTGCATTCACAGTCTCCTTTTTTCTTTCCAATGGTGCAGGGTTTTGAATGAATTTAGATTTGCTCGTATTAATCTGACTTCTGACAGAAAAATTTAGCCCCCCATCCCTTCGGGTTCGGAATTATCATTCCTCATGGTCTGACTTCTGACTTCTTTTTCTTCCCTAACCAGCTTATCTATTTTCGATGCCAATAGTAAGTGGTCGTAACTCGAATTTCTATTCAATACATTAGACATTAAAGCAACCATATAAGTGGTACTATCTGGCTGTTCAATAATGGCAATCGAGTTCATGTAATTTTTGACATTTCCTTTGTATTTACCACAATTGGGATTCAATTTCCTGTTACAACTATAGAGACTGCCCGATTTAAAATAAACCGCCCCTTCCTTGAGGGCAGCGGCAGAGGCATAGCGAATTCGACGGTCGGTTAAATAAAGTAAGCGCTTGATTTCCAGACTTGATTTAACATCGTTGATATTGCCACTTTCAAGGGCCACCATCCATTTCATTAAGCCAACTGGTGTGCCTGTACTGCCTCCTTTTCGGGGAATAATACTCGTTGCCCCACGGGTAAACATCGTCCCTAATCGCCATTCATCGTGCCCGATGCCTAATTCTCTAAGCGGTTCATTGACAACGGCAATGGCTAGTTCTGATAGTTCTTTTTTAGGAGTGTTTTTAAAATAGGCTGCTGCTACTGAATCGGATAAAGCAGGATATTCTTTTCCAAAAACACGCATTAATAAAACCTCTCGCCAAAGCACACTTGCTGCCCCATTATTGCTGACAGACATCATGTGGTCTGCCCATTCATATAGGCTAAACACATCACTTTCTCGCACCTGCCGTTTTACCAATTTTTTAGATAAAGTATCATAAATAGGAATCCTATGCTCATCATAAATAGCCCATTGCCCCGCCCTAACTTTTTTCGTTCTCAATAATTCCTGACGCAACTCAAAAGAGTCCAAATAGATATTTTGTAATTCACAAAAAAGCCCTGTAATCACCGCTAATTTACCTACACTTCCCGGTTGAAAATTGTCATAGCCTTTTCTTTGGGCATAACGAGCGGGTTGATTGGGCGTAATGTCTAAAAGGGCAACTGCATAACTTTCGTCTAAGCGTGGAAATAATTTATTTAAATCTTTTTGCAAATCGGTGTCTATGTAAAAAAGACTGTCTTTTTTAAGACTATCCACTAAATTTAGTTGAATGTCTTTGATGGATTTTTTAGCCCCTTCTATTCTTTTTTTACCTTTAATTTCTCCTTTTTCCACTAGTTGATGCCATAATAATCGACGTATGCCCGTCAACAAATAACCGTCAATGGGATAAGCAGCTATTTCGGTGAAAACGCTGAAGGATAAAAGAAATAAAAGAAAATATGATTTTTGGGTCATTTATTTTGAGTTTAATCGTGATGGTAGCGCTATAAAAAGTCAATTTCAAGGATTAATTGTTTCCAACAATGCCTTTCGACTGACCTTTTTACGTTTCTCAATTTTAGGCGTAATAGCAGCCAAATATTCAGAAGCCGCCGCATTTTTATTTTCTACAAAAGGACGTATTTGAAATAGCCAAATTTTATCTTCTTTAAAACCCAATTCGATGTCAAAAGGGCCAAAAGAATCAATCCCTGCAACGTAAGGCATTTTTCGTTGAACATCGTAAGCTAATAAACGCAAATCATAGCGATTTTGATGGTTTAAAATGGGACTTTCAAAGGTGGTTAAATGTTTGGAAGTGCCACCCGTTAAAGGCAAGCGACGATAAGCAGGTTCTCTTGCAGGGGATAATAAAATTTGGTCAATTCCTTGTTTTAGTAACCAAGTTTCTGCCGCCTGTCCATCGACTGCGCCACCTGCGCCTCGGCTAAAAGCAACCGTTAAATCTCGATAATCGCCCGTCGAAATACCTTTGGTGACCAAAACACCAGAATATTCTACATCCACGCTTGGAATAATTAGGATAGAGGGAAAAACATTTTCTGGGTTTAAAAGATACCGCTGCCGCCATTTATAACTTCTTTCTGTAAAAGGAGATGCCCAAACTTCTCGAATGCCTCGACGGATATCTTCCATTGATACCACATTAAATAAGGTCTTGTTTAAGCCTGCCCCTGTAAATTCGTTTAAATCTTCCATATTCGTATCGCTGCGAACAAAAACGGGAACTTTTCCTATTTCTTTGCCAAAAGCAGCTTCAAAACTGGTCTCTAAATCCTCCATAAAATCCTTGCGAAATCGGATTTTGGTAAAAGCTGTTCTTAAGGTGGCAAACTCTTTTAATATATAGGCTTCAATAGCTGCTTCTGGTCGATTTTCGGCGCGCATTATTTCCGCTTCTTTATAAATTATTTCTAAAAAACGCCAATAAGATACGGTTTGTCCAGGCATTTTTTGGATTAAATGTTGTCGAAATACGCCAAAAGGAATGACAATGCCTTCTACTACATTTTCGGGAAATAATTCTTTTAGTTGTGCTAAATTAGCCGCTTTAGGGCCACAAATTTTGCCCGATGCAGTTGCATTAATTTCTCGCATATTCAGCACCTCTTTTTGGCTTAAATCTAATTTATCTATCGGAACATTAACTCTAGTTTCTGTTCTTTTTTTAGTAGCAAATAACCCATTTTCTTCAGCAGTCATAGCGGAAGTTGGTTTGAGAATAACCGTTCCTTTATTAGAAACAGCATAAAAAACCGATTGTCCAGCGTAAGCCTTTAATTCTTGTAAATTTTGACTAGATAAGACCGCATTGGGAATTCCTAAATTACGTGCTAATAATTGGATGTGTGATACACTATTCCCTTCACTAACCGTGGCAATACCCGCCACTGGTTTTAAACCTGAAGGAGGGCTTTCAAAAACATAAATTTTATCATTGGCTACTTGAATATCTGCAGTTGCCCCTTCTATAACGACCAATTCCCCTTTTGCATAACCAGGGTTTAAACCTCGAACAGCACTTTGATTGGCAATGCCCATCACCTCGTTGGAAAAGTTGGCTTCTCTCGCTAAAAAATCACCTAGTTGACTGACCGTTTGCCCTAAATTTAATAGCACAGAACTACGAATTCGGTCATCGTAAAAACCATATACCAAAGGTTCAAAACCTCCATATAATTCAATTACATCTTGATAAACACCTTTAGGCATCGCACTGCCCCACTCGACCAATCTTTTCGATGTTTCCAGCTGTGTCAATAGATTTTCTAATGAAAAATTAGCTTTTCTGGACACTTCTAATTGCGGACTAATGACATCCCATTCCCATTCCTCCACTAGCCCTGTGCCAACAACGACCAATCCTGAATAGCAAATTTTATTTAATAAATCATCTAGCGTTTCAGGCGACCAATGGGTAATTTCTCTTAAAAATATGGCTTCTAAAGCAATAGAAATATCCAATAAGGCTAATCTTGCTTTACCACTTTTTACGGCAAAAATGTTTGTTCTGATTTCTTCAATTTTTTCTGCTGTCGCCATCGTTTTTTCAACAGAAATAGGCGAATCGTAATAGTTTTTAATATAGGTTTCTAATGATTTTCGAATATTGGATTTCCTAGGTAAATCATTCAAATATTTATACAATTCAAAAAAGTCAACTGGTTGATATAATAATTCCATATTGGCAATTAACTCCTCGAATGCCATGCGTAATTCAGCCGTTAATGCTGCTTCGTGAGTTGCTTTAAAGGCAATGACTTCTGCCAAATCTCCTTCATCGGGTTGTCCATGAATTTTTGTCCGCAATTTCATAAAAGCAGGAAAGCTATCACCGATTATTTTGGAAGTTGACCGAACAAATTCGGTTCTAGTATCGACCCCTTGATGCGGAATGTTTTTGACAGCTTCACGCAATAAATAAAATTGATTTTTCAGCACCTTTTCACGGCGCAATAATTTGGTAAAAAAATCAATTCCCCAAGTTTCTTCATCCTGAATCTGAAAAGCCCCTCGATAATATTGTCCCCTTCTTTGCACCCAACCATTGTCGATATTACGTAAGTATTTTTCTAGTTGGTATTGTTTTAATCTGGAGTTATAATTTTCAGCATCCCAAAACTCATCTGGGTCAGTTCCTGTTAAGATTTGTCCTAAAAAAATATGATTCGTTTTAGCTAAGGAAGCAACTTCGGCTTTATACCTTGCATGCTGTTTGCCGCCAATGTCTGCACATTGTTCTCTTGGCAAAATTATAGTGCTATCGGGACAAAACCAGCGAATGTCTTTATATGGCCCTCTGACATCGGCTTTAAATTTTGTAATCAATTTTTTTATTTCCCCATCTTCTAGTTTTTGACTACTCCCGATGAGGGGCATCAAAAAAAGAAAAAACAGAAGGTATAGCTGCTTGTTCATATCTGTTGTTTTAAAAATCGGCATTAGGAATTAATTCAATCCTACCCTTTCCCTTTGAGCATCCGATTCCAATAAAACCAAGGTAAATAGTAATGCTTGGCTAAATACATCAGGTAACTCGGTTTGGTCGTATCCATAAAAGAGACGGAAGGATTTGGTTGATATCCATAGGTAAATTCTGCCATTAAAACATGGTTATAATCCGTTAAAATCGGACAAGCAGAATAACCATCGTACTGATTTTTTTTGTCAATTAACTGATTATCAATTAACTGGAATAGATTCCGAACAATTATAGGTACTTGTTTTCGCACCGCTGCCCCAGTTTTACCAGTTGGCAAATTGGCAACATCACCTAAAGCAAAAACATTGGCAAATTGTCGATGTTGTAAGGTATTGATATCCACATCAACCCAGCCTTTCCCTTTTCCCTCCCTAATTGCCAAAGCACTATTTTTTACAAAATCGGGCGCACTTTGAGGCGGTACTACATGTAGTAAGTCAAAAGGCATCACCTTTTTTTCAGAACGAATTAACTGTTTATTTTCAAAAGTTTTTATTACAAAAGTGGCTTCCTTTTTATCTCCATCTACTTTTATTAATTCATGGTTAAACAAAGTATTGATATTCCTTTGCCTTACCAGATCCTCTAACGTTTCCGCAAAACCCTTGACAGCAAACAGCTTTTTAGCACCTGTTGCGAAGGTAACGGTTGAACTCAATCGAATCCCTTTTTCCCGTAACAATGCATCGGTCAGATAAGTGATTTTTTGAGGTGCACCGCCACATTTTACAGGGGTTCTAGGAGCGGTAAAAATAGCATTACCACCTTTGAAGTCATCCAATATTTTCCAGGTGGTTGCTGATTCTTGATATCCATAAACGCTGCATACACCGTTTTTACCAAGGGTTTCTGGGAGTCCTTCTATTGCTGCCCAATCAATTTGAATACCAGGGCAAACTATGAGGTAATCATAACTCATTTTTTGGTCATCTTCCAGTATAACTTCATTATTTTCAGGAGCAAATGCTTTGACTTTTCCCTGATGCCATTGTACCCCTTTAGGAATAAAATCTTTAGTCAACCTTTTCGTTTTTTCCACTTTTTCTGCCCCTGCCCCAACCAAGGTATAAAGGGGTTGATAATAGTGAAATTCGGACGGTTCTATCAAAACAATGGATAAATCTCTGTCCGATTTAGCTAATTGAGCAGCCATCGTAATGCCCGCCGTTCCGCCACCTACTATGATTATTCTTGAACTCATTTATTGTTATTTTTTTAATTTTAGGCAATTGAAAACCCAGTAAAATCAATCGGATAAGAAACAGGCTTATAGGCATTTTCTTTAAAAATCAACAAAGGCACCCGTATCCTTTTGGCCATTTTTCGAGCATTGCTGCCTTCGATAATTCTTCGTAAAAAACTCCGCTTCCTAGATAACATGGCAATGATGCCAATATTTTGTTCTTCAATATATTGATTCGTTCTAGGGATAAAATCCCCTTCTAAAACTTTAAAATCGGCAAATTGGTCTCCTTTATAGCAGTCTTTTAACATACCCATATTCACTTCCGCATCTAAGCTAAATTCATAAGGATAGGAAACATGCAAACAATGCACCTTGGCAGGTAAAAGGGTGGCCCATTGTCGCAACCTATTCATTGCTCCAATATCTCTAAAATGGAAATCTGTCAGGTAGGCTATATTTTCAAGTGCTTGATAATTATACGCCGCAGGAATCGCCAATACTGGGCAATCTGATTTTCCGATAACTGCAAGCGAGGTTCTACCAAAAATATTATCGCCCGCTTTCCCCTTGCCCGTCATGCCCATCATAATTAAGTCAATGTTTTCATCCAAAGCAACATCTACTATTTCCTTTTCTGGCAAACCGACACCTACGATATATTCTAATTCGACTCCGTTGTATTGATCTTCTTTATTTTTATTAATGAAATCTTTTAACACATCTAGCATGTATTCTGCCAGTTCAATTTTCTCTTTTGGGGTGGGATATTCATCTTCTGGTAAACCATAAACATGCATTGTCACCAATTTGGCATCCATTTTTTTAGCAACCGCCAAAGCATAATTTAATAATTGTGGACTGTGGTCGGCATAGTCTGTAGGTAATAATATATTTTTCATCTTTATGGTCTTAAATATTTGATAATTAGTTATTTAAGACCAAAATTAGCTAAACTGGGAAAACGAAATGGTGATAATTGTCAATAGGAAGGAGTGATTTTTTTCATCGGGAAGAAGTTAACTGCTCCACAGCAATTTCAATACTATAAATCTTTCCTTTTTCAGAATAGATATAGACCGAAAATAGTACATTATCAATACTTTCGTACTCGCCTATCCAAAATTTTTCCGTTTTGGTTTTATTTGCGCCTTCATGTTTAATGCTAAAATTTTTCGGTGGATTATCTTCAAAGAATTTATCCAAAGTAGTAGCCGTTTGTGCTGCTGTATATTCTCCATCCATGGCTTCTATACTTAAAGTCATTTCGGAAGTAAAGTAAGGTTTAGAATAAACTGCCTTCCCATTTGTAAACGTTTGTACTATAGACTTTTGAATGGTTTCCGTTACTGGAAAAAACGTTACAGAAGATTCTGTTTTTATAGCATCGACTGCTCTTGGAGGCATATTCATAAAAACGAAGGTCATGATGCCCATTACTAAAAAGGCAGCGAGGAATATTTTTTCTGACTTCTTCATACGGAGGTGTTTTTTTGTTTATAATCTTTCTTTTGAGGGGCAAATTAAGAAAAAGGGAATTGGCTGTCGATGATTTTTGTCAAGTTGTAAGTTGATAAATATCAATAGATAGTCAGCTAAAAAATTGATAATCATCCGTTGTCTTCATTCATCCGTTAGTCTATTTTCTACCAACGGATGAATGAAGACAACGGATTTGACGAACTAGAAGAGATTTTAAATATTATTTTTTTAACTGACGCTCTAAATGAGATTAGTTCTCCGATGTACTAAGCTTCTAAACATGCATTTTTGCCTAATATTTCATCCAATTCATGGAAAAAATAGTGTTATTCTATTCATAATTTGAAATAAATATCCAATAAGTTAATGTTAATTTTAATGATTTTTTCAAGAATTCTGGTGATAAAAATCACCAAAAAAGAGCGGTTTGTTTTTTTCAACAATAGATAATTGTAAAAAAATAGCATATCTCTTTTTTTTTGCAAAAAATGAATTGTCGCTCTCTATGACTGCTTATCTTAGTTTGAATTTTGAGCTATTAATAGCCTACCATTATCAAACTTAATCGAACACTCATGAAAATTTTTAAAAGCCTTACACTTCTATTTTTGGTTTTATTTTTTAGTTGTAAAAAAGACCAAATTCAAGAGAATATGCCTTCTGTTTGTGAACAGCAAATTGATAATTTAAACATCAATCAATTACAATACCTCAATAGTCATAATAGTTACCGAATGCGGACTTACCAGCCACTTTACGATTTTATGGACAAGGCTTTGGGGTTATTCTCCAAATATCAACAACCTGCTTATTGGGATTATACGCATGAAACGTTGGAGGTCCAATTTGACGAATACAACATTCGAAGTATTGAATTGGATGTTTACCATGACCCAGAAGGAGGGCATTTTTATCACCGCCAAGGCAATAGACTAATCGGGGAACCTACTGAATCTGGAATTGAGGAATTAAAAGCACCTGGATTGAAGCTATTTCACCAACCCGATTTTGATTATATGACTCATCACTATACCTTTAAAAGTGCTTTGAAATGGGTAAAAGGTTGGTCAGACGCACATCCAAATCACTTACCCGTAACGATTATTGTAGAACCAAAAGATAATGCTTTTATTAGTGTTGCCACCCAATCGCTCCCTTTTTTGACCAAACCAAAGTTAGTCACCAAAAATATGCTGAATGAAATTGATAAAGAAATAAAGGCCATTTTCGGAACGGAGCTTGAACAAGTTATTACGCCCGATGAAATTCGCAAAAATCATGAATCATTGGAAACGGCTATTCTTACGGATGGATGGCCAACATTAAAGGATGCCAGAGGCAAAATACTATTTGTACTCATCAACTCTGGTTTTGAATTGTCTTATTATCTGGAAGGGCATCCTTCTTTGGAAGGTCGAGTAATGTTTGCTTTTTCCGAGCCTGGCAAACCCGAATGTGCCTTTACACGCATCAATAATCCAGAAAAAAAAGTGGAAGAAATTCAGGAATTAGTTAGCAAAGGATATATGGTTAGAACTCGGGCAGACAAAGCACCTGAGGAAGGAAAAAATGGAGACCCTACTCGTAGAGAAGCCGCTATGAAAAGTGGCGCCCAAATCGTTTCTACTGATTATTATCGCCCTGACCCTAGACATCAAAACAGCGAAGATTGGACAGATTATTCGGTACAATTTCCAAATAAGGCAGTCGCAGTTATCAACCCGATTAGTGGTGGTGGTATTATACTTGACTGCCCTATAGGAGAATAAAAAATTGTTCTTTAGAGTTGATGAATAACTAGTAGCAAAAACTTCAATAGTAATTTCAATGGCAATTTCAATTTCAATAATCCTTCACAATCGAATAAGTCAAGGAGCTCTCTAATTTTTTTGGGCAACTAGATATTGAGGTTGACATTGCTATTGAAATTATTTATACTACCGGGAAACTATTTTGATTAACATCCCAGCAGTCACGGTATCTTTCAGATCCATACCATTAAGTATAGCTAATTCTGCTTGATGCTCCACAGATATATTATGGTAAGTTAAAGCATTTTCCAAAGAACCGTTAACTCCAGCGTTCACGATACGTAGTCTATCAGGTTGCCGATTTAATTTGGTAGCGTCCGTTAATTTATCAAATCGGTTCATGGTATAATTAAAAGTGGATTCATATTGTGGAAAATCTGCTAGGACCGTTAAGCCATGGAAAGCATAAATAAGCCCTTCATATTGTATAAAATACGATGAAATTTTAAGCGTCTTTGCGCTACCTCCATTTTTATGTGTTGTCATTTGAATCAAGGCAGGATAATTATTGATACTGCTAGAACGGCTATTAATTACGGTCAATTTTTGCGCTTGATTAAAGGTATTCGCCGCTTCTTGTAAACTACTTCCCTTGCCTGCTGTCAAAACCATTAAGGCTTTTCCATCTTCAGACGCCATTTGAAATTGCTGTGGAGAATTAGCTGTTTTCCATTGTCTAGGGATGGGGAATTGAAATTTTAGTTCAGGGTGAAAAAAGTAATCATTCTCTACGAATCCTTGCCGTGGGTCTTCTCCATAGATTAAGCCATCAATACTTTTTAAATAACTATCTCTGTTTACTTTTAAATTGGTGACATTCAAATCTGTTTGCCATTTATCGGCTAATTGATTGACGTTTTGATAGCGATTTAATGGATTCGGGTGAGTTGATTGCCAGGTGGGTATTTCTGCACTTCCACTTTGCACCCGCATCTTGTCCAAGGTGTGAAAAAAATTAGCCATTTCATGGGCATCATAACCAACTTTGGTGGAATATTCTACCCCCAATCGGTCGGACTCGGTTTCATCATCTCGGCTAAATTTTAAAAATAACACCCCCAAACTTTGCGCTAAAGGCTCTGCAAATTCTGCTAAGTCTTTTGAAACGATTACACCCAGAACAAAACCCAATTGAAACAAGGTTTGCTTGGTTTGCTGACGGGCAGAATGTCTGGCTGCTATATGTCCAATTTCGTGTCCCAATACCCCCGCAAATTCCGCTTCATTGGTAAAATGCGCCATAATGCCTCGGGTAAAGTAAACGTATCCACCGGGAACAGCAAAAGCATTGACCACGGGTGAATCCAATATTTTAAACTCGTAATTTAAGTTCGGACGATGGGATATTTTTGCCATTTCCTGTCCCTTTACATTAATAAAGGCTTGTAATTCAGGATTTTCATAGAGTCCAAAACTGGCAATAATCGCAGGGTCAGATTCCTTGCCCAAAGCAATTTCTTGACTTTCGGACATGAAGCTGATTTCTTTTTTTCCGCTTACTGGATTGACCGCACAGAAAGGTAAGGTAGTTGCTAATACTAGTAACAACAAGCTTTTGTATATAGATTTTGATATTCGCATGAGGGTTGAATATTTGTTTATTTTAGAAAAAAGCACTTGCTAAAATCATTCACTAAAAAACATAAATGGGAATCCATTGTGTAATGAATTCCCATTCCATTTTTTAGAAAAATGTTTTACTAAAAAATGCCAAGCTACGTTTATTAAGACTTCATCTGTTACTGCTATTTTCTAAAGAAATCACATTGACAGAATCTGACTGAAATAACCCTTTCATTTTTCCCCTTCTTTTTGTCACTTTGAAACAACAATGAAATAGCGCATTTTACCTTGAACAACAAAAATGAACACTAGGCTACCGAAAAAAATCGGCAAGAGAACCTTGCTTATCAAGAATTTGAGCATGTTCTAAGTAATTTGCCCCATTTCTAAAGTTTCCAAATGCTGGATTAATTCCGCCTGACCGATTGCTCGGTTGGTCGTTTATTCCTCACTTGATGGTACAAATATAGCCGTAGTTAGATTGCTATGAATTGATAAAAATCAATCAAAATATTGATTTTTATCAGTACTTTTTATGGCTATGCTAGCAAGTATTCCAGTTCTAACAAATAGGGAGTCATTCTCTTTGCAGGCTTCTATAGGTCGTCAGATAAAAAATGATAAATATCCATGTTAGTAATTTTTGTCATATCATTTTTTACCTGATTCTCTATAATTGACAAAAGTCATTCCTAGTCAATGGGTTTTATCATTAAAATTAACCTATATATTTTTTTAATTGTGGTTTAAAACAGATTCTACAGGAATCCGACAATTGTTTAACGCCTTAAAATAACGTACAATGAAACCACAAAAATCTTTAGTTTTGAAAGGTATTGGTAGCCTACACTTACTATTCCTACTACCTATATTATTATTAATCTCCCCTCCAGCCCTTTCAGCTCAAAAAAAAACTAAAATTAAGAAAAGAGCTAAAATTAAGAAACTCAAAAAGCTGCCAGACATCATAACCTATGTGGGCGAACAAGAGGTAGATGCTGAATCTATTTGCTTCACCATACCAAAAGGGCCACTTGGTAAAAAATTCATTCCAATAAAAAAGCGCCTAGGTCTTTTTACTGCAAAAATAAACTGGATAGGGATGCCTACAAATCTCAATGTGGTACTAAAAAAACGGGGGGATACTCGTATCTATAAACAAGTTAGAGATCACAGTCCTTCTTATTTACAATTTGATTTTCATGAAAATCATTTGAGAGGAAATGCACAATGGTTTTTAGTTTTATATAATTACGACTCCAGCAAGAGCGTTTCGGGAGTTGTTCAACTCTATAGCCCAAAAGCTTCCCAACCTATCCAACGTTCACCTGCTGAAGAACATGAGCTGATTCCTTCTAGAGAAACTTCCAATATCCCAACACATCCCGACCGAAGTGATTGGGGAGAAGGAATAAAAAAATTACTGCCAGATAGTACGCTGAGAGTTGATTATCCAAATGGTAATTATATGAAACGAAAGCTCAAGAAGAAAAGCGTTACTTATTACATTGCCGAATCTGATAGTCTTTTTACTGTTCCCCATATAGTCGTACATATAAATGTTCAATCGTTAACTAATCCTATGGATTTACAAGAGTTTACCGATATAGAAACGGGAAACGTATGGCTAAAAAGTTTTTATGAGTGGTTGGAAGTAATTAATAGAAGCCTACTTCAGGAAATCAGGGTCCTATTAAATAAAGACCCAGAAATGATAGCATTTTTTGAAGGTTTAGAAGAAGGGATGACTGTTTTTGAAAAATTTACCTTTCGGCTAGAAATGGTAGATGAAATGGATGATTTTTTTAATAAGGAATAAATAAAGAACTATGAAAACCAAACTGTTTAGCTGCTTGTGTAGTCTTTTAATCTTCAGTTCTGTTTTACTGAATGCACAAACCACTGATAAAAACACAAAAAAAAGAAAATTAGAGGAATTAAAAACAGCATGGGAAAAAAAATATGCGGGTCTGGATTCTTTAAATCTGCCAGATTCTTTAAAAGCCGTTTATCTAGAAGATAGCGTTACCTTTCAACGGTATAATGATCATTTAACAGCATATTTTGACTACAAAATTTCTGGTTATAAACATCGACAAAAAGTTTTTTCTTGGCAGTTATTTTCTTCAAAGGTTATCTTTTTCTGCGTCGTTTTTCTGGTATTAACAGGCTTATATTTTTCTTATTTACAATTTCAAAAAGCGATGACTGCCAATAAAACAGCACCTTCTGAGAAAATAAATTTAGCTTCAGAATTAGAGGCTTCTCCCACTGGCATTAAAATAAGTTCGCCTGTTTTGGGGGTTATCATTTTGATTATTTCTCTACTATTTTTTTACCTGTACTTGATTCATATTTATCCGATTAAGGAAATTTTCTAAAAATATGACTTTTATCATATCTAAATTTGACAAATGTCATTAACACTTATTGGTAAAAGGCGAATCTTTTAAATATTATTTTATTTTTTATAAAAAATTTGGTGGTGTACGATAATAATATGGTAAATTAAGAGAGTCTTTTTTTTAGTCTTT